>JBDTKQ010000228.1:0-7990 GCA_039935235.1 Caulobacteraceae bacterium | reverse complement strand
GTTTCGGTGAGGCCCATGCGCATCATCCTTTTCGCCGCCTGAACGGCGAGCGGGGCGTTGGCGGCGATTTCCGCGGCCAGCGCCCGTGCGGTCTCGGCGAGGGCGTCCGGCGGAACCACGCGCGAGGCGAGGCCCATCGTCACGCATTCGGCGGCGGAGAGCGTGCGGCCGGTGAAGATCAGCTCGGCGGCTTTGGACCAGCCGATCAGGCGGGGGAGGAACCATGTGCCGCCGGACTCGGGAACGATGCCCCGTTTGGTGAAGGCGGCGGCCATCTTGGCGCCCTCGGCCATGATCCGGATGTCGCAGCCGAGCGCCGTGTCCATGCCGTAGCCCGCGGCGGAGCCGTTGAGGGCGCAGATCGTCGGCTTGCCCATGTTGAACAGCACCGTCGGCGGGGTGTCGCGCAGTTCGAGATTGGTCGCCGTGCTCGCCGCCGCGCCGATTCCCCCGGCGCCCCGCACCGCCTCGGTCAGGTCGAGGCCGGCGCAAAACGCCCGGCCCGTTCCCGTGAGGATAACCACCCGCACCTCCGGATCGGCGTCGGCGGCGAGGAGGTGCGTGGTCAAGCCGGCAAGCATGGCCCGCGAGATGGTGTTCATCCGCTCGGGCCGATCGAGGGTGATCGTGGCGACATGGTCGGCGACCTCATAGCGGACTTCCGGCGTTTCGGTCATCGGGCGCCCCCCGCGGCGGCTTTCAGGGTTTCCGCGGCGTCCAGTCCGACCTCGCCGAGCACCTCGGCGGTGTCGCGGCCGAGGGACGGCGGCTCGCGCCGGATGGTGGCGGGGGTTTTGGCGAAGCGAAGACCGGGCTTCATCGCCCGGTAAGGACCCTCGCCTTCGAGGATGCGCTCTTCGAACAGCGTCTGTCTGAGCTGGGGATCGTCCAGGACGTCGCGCGAACGGTGGGCGACCATGGCGGGAATGGAATTGGCCGCGCAAAGCGCCATCCAATCGGCGGTGGTCCGGGTGGCCGTGGCCTCCTCCATCATCGCGTTGTAGGTCGCCACCCGCGCCGCCGCTCCGTGCGAGCCCAGGAACCGCTCGCTTTCATAGGCGCCGGGAATGCCGCCCAGCTCCATGTAGCGCGCCGCCTGGTGCTGGCCGGCGGGCATGACCATCAGCCAGCCGTCGCTCGTCCGCCACGGTCGCCGATAGGGGGTGATGGTGGTGGTGTGGCCGAAGTGGCCGATCGGCGGCGTCCAGGTCTCGCCATAGAGGTGCTCGGCGAGGATGAAACCGGTGAAGGTCTCGAGCATCGGCACGGCGACGTATTGGCCCTCGCCGGTGCGCTCCTTGTGACGCAGCGCCGCGAGGCTGGCGATGACGGCGAAAAGACCGCAGGTCTTGTCGGCAATGATCGAAGGCAGCGGGCGAAGTTCCGCCGCCGGGTCCACGAGCGAGGCCAGTCCGCACGCGCCGCTGGCCGACTGGATCAGGTCGTCGAACGCCTGTCGGCCCGCGTAGGGACCCTCGGCCGCGTAGCCCATGGCCTCGACATAGACGATATCCGGCTTCACCGCCGCCACCGCGGCGTAGTCGAAGCCGAGCCTCGCGATGGATTCGGGCCGCATGTTGTGGATGAAGATGTCGGCCGATTTGATCAGCCGGCGCAGAGCCCGCCGTCCCGGCTCGGCCTTCAGATCGAGGCAGATCGACCGTTTGTTGCGGTTGAGAGCCACGAACAGCGGACCCATGGTCGATGAATTGGGCGACTTGCCCTTCCGCTGGCGATCGCCGGAGGGCTCCTCGACCTTGATCACGTCAGCCCCAAGATCGCCGAGCGTCTGGGTGGCGTAGGGACCCAGTACGAACTGGGTCAGGTCGATAACCCGCACCCCGGCGAGGGCGCCTGGCGTCGGCGTATCCATTCTGGCTTATTCCTCCCAAGTCTTTCACTGAGCGATGGCGCCGGGCGTCGGCCTTGGCAATGGCTTTGACAACCGCGCCCGGCCCGGGGACAAATACCCGCGAGGGAGACTCCAAGGCCCATGACCGACCATCTTATCGAGACGCATGACGACGGCGTCGCCACCCTGACCATGAACCGCCCCGAGGCGCGCAACGCGCTCACCGGCGAGATGCAGTCCGCGCTCTTTGAGGCGATCCCCCGGCTGGCCGCCGATCCCACGGTGCGCGCGGTCGTGCTCACCGGCGCGGGAGGCGCCTTTTGCGCCGGGGGCGACGTCAAGGGCTTCGCCGCGCGGAACGAGGCGGCGGAAGGCGGGAAGGACGGCGGGGTGAACATCGAACAGCGGGCTCACGGCCTGAGAGCCGCCATGGAGGTCGTCCGGTGGCTGCATGAAATGCCCAAGCCGACGCTGGCGGTGATCCCGGGGGCGGCGGCCGGCGCCGGCCTGTCCCTGGCTCTGGCCTGCGACCTGCGCCTTGCCGCCGACCACGCCAAACTGACCACCGCCTTTTCGAAGATCGGCCTCTCGGGCGACTATGGCGGCTCGTATTTCCTGAGCAAGCTGGTCGGGTCCGCCAAGGCGCGGGAGCTCTATTTCACCGCCGACGTAATCACCGGCGCGGAGGCCGCGGCCTTGGGGATCGTCAATCGCGCGGTCCCGGCGGCCGACCTCGACAGCCTCGCGCGCGCCTTCGCCCGCCGCCTCGCCAGCCTGCCGACCGTGGCCATCGGCTACATGAAGCGCAATCTGAACGCCGCCGAACACGCCCCCCTGGGCGAGGTGCTCGATCTCGAGGCTCCGCACATGGTCCGCACCATGACGACCGCCGACCACAGATCCGCCGCCCTCGCCTTCGTGCGCAAGGAACAGCCGGTCTTCCACGGCGGCTGAACGAACGCTTTTTTGGGGGAAGAATCCATGACCACCGAACTGACCATGCTGGCCTGGGCGGTTTTGCTGTTGATCGTGCTGGTGGCGATCCAGGCGGCCGCCGGCGCCAGATCGCAGGGTTTTCTCGCCCTCGCCGGGTCGCGCGATCATCTGCCGCCGCCGGGCATTTTCCAGTCGCGCACCAAAAGGGTGGTCGACAACCACCGCGAGGGCCTGACCATCTTCGCCCCGCTGATCCTGATCGCGGCGGTCGCGCACATCTCCAATCACTGGACCGTGCTGGGCGCGGAAATCTTCCTGATCGCGCGCGTGATCCACGCCATTCTCTATCTGGCGGGGGTCCCCCTGATCCGGCCGCTGGCGTTCGGGGCCGGGTTGATCGGCACATTGATGGTGCTGGCGGCGGTTCTGGGTCTCGGTTGACGGTCTATCTTCGCCGGGCGGCGAAGGCGGCGATGCGCGTCTGCATGTCCGGGCCGCGGCCCTCGCCGTTGTAGACCTCGTGGGCGAGACCGGCGGCCAGCGGCAGACCGTCGGTCGCGGCCATCAACCGCTTGTTGGCCCGGTGACTGAACCACGAGTTTTCGAGGATCGACCGGACGAAGGATTCGACCTCGGCCTCGAAGACCGAGTCGGGAAAACAGGCGTTGGCCAGACCCATGGTCGCCGCCTCAGCGCCGAAAACCGTGCGGCAGGTCAGCATCATCTCGTGCGCCCTGGCCGCGCCTACCCGACGGGGGAGCCGCTGGCTGAGGCCCCACACAGGGGTGAGCGCCCATCTGGCGTGGGTGTCGGCGAATTTCGCGCTTTCCGCCGCCAGAACGATGTCGCCGGCAAGGGCAAGCTCGAGCGCGCCGGTGTAGCAATGGCCGTGAACCGCGCAGATCACCGGTTGCGGCAGAGAGGCCAGCGCCTCGATCACATGCGACTGGAAATTGGGCCGCGGCAAACGCTCTCCGACCGCGATATCGCCCAGATCGTGCCCGGCGGAAAAGCACCGTCCGGCCCCGCGCAAGACCACGCAGCCGATCGTGTCGGCCTCGCCCGCCAGAGCGCTCACATGGGCGTTGAGATCCTCGAACACCGCGACGTTCAGGCTGTTGAGTTTCTCCGGCCGGTTGAGCGTCAGGATCGTCAGGCCGTCCCGGTCCTCGCGCAGCACCGTCCCGTTCATGGAGCTTCTCCTCGCTGACACATCCGTCGTGACGCGCATCGACGGCGGCGTCTATGGTAGGCGGAAAGCGGAACGGCGGAAGAGGCGGGCGCGATGGCGGATGGATCGACGGGCGGTTTCACGGACGGGCGTTTCGCGGCCGTGCGCGATGGCTTCGAGGCCAATCTGAAACGAGGCGCCGATGTGGGCGCCTCGTTCTGCGCCACCCTCGAGGGAGAGACGGTCGTCGATCTGTGGGGAGGCTGGGCCGACGCCGAACGCACCCGCCCCTGGGAGCGCGACACCATCGTCAACGTCTATTCCACCACCAAGACCATGACCGCGCTCACCGCCCTGCTCCTCGCCGACCGGGGCGAGCTGGACTTCGACGCTCCGGTGGCCCGCTATTGGCCGGAGTTCGCGGCGGCCGGAAAGTCGGCGGTCAAGGTCAGTCACCTGATGAGCCATTCGGCGGGGCTCTCGGGATGGAAGACGCCGATCGTCGTCGACGATCTTTATGACCGGGAGAAGGTCACGTCCCTCCTGGCCGCCCAGACGCCTTATTGGGAGCCGGGGACCGCCATCGGCTATCACGCGATGACCCAGGGTTACCTGGTCGGCGAGGTCGTGCGCCGTATCACCGGCCGCTCGCTGGGGACCGTGTTCCGCGAGGAGATCGCCGAACCGCTGGGCGCCGACTTCCACATTGGCCTGCCCGCTTCCGAGGACGCCCGGGTCGCCGATCTGATCCCGCCGCCGCCCGGCGAGGGGATCGCCGAAGGACCCCAGGACTGGCTTGGCCGCAACATGTCGACCAATCCGGGGATCGACCCTCGCGACACCCGCACCCGCGCCTGGCGAGCGGCGGAGATCCCCGCCGCCGGCGGCCACGGGAATGCCCGTTCGGTGGCCGAGATCCACGTTCTCCTCGCCAACGGCGGGGTGGCCAAGGGCCGGCGACTCCTCTCCGAAGCTGGATGTCGCAAGGCGCTGGAGCTCCAGATCGAAGGTCCCGACCTCGTGCTCGGGACGCCGGCGCGGTTCGGCATGGGCTTTGGCCTGCCCGGCGCCACGGTCCCCCTGCCGCATCCCAACACCCTCTTCTGGGGAGGGTATGGCGGGTCGCTGATCATTATCGACATGGATGCCCGCACCACCTTCGCCTACGCCATGAACCGCATGGTCTCCACCACCACCGGCGACGACCGGGCCTTCGGCCTGGTCATGGGCATGTGGCAGGCGCTGGCGTAGGCCGACCGCCGAGGAAGCGCGATCCGCGGCTCGCGCGCTCGATCGCGTTCAGGTCAGGCGTCCCGGTCCACGTCCGCCGGCGGGTTTGATGCATTGCCGCGTCGCTCGAGAGTCAGGTGCGCGATGTAGCCTGATTGGCTTTCGCCGGCGGCGCGCGCCAGGGCGTCGAGACGCTCGAGAACGCGGCGAGGCAGCGTGATGTTCACGCGCACGGTGGTGTCGTCGAGCACCGCGGGATCGATCGTGATGACCCCGAACGACCGGCCGTCGTACTTGGGGTTGGCGCGAAGATCCTCGAGGCTCGTGGGGGCGGGGATGGGGTCGCCGGCGTCGAGCGTCGAATCGATCCACACGGCGGCGGCTTTCTCCGCGCCGAGAAGGGCCTCGTCGAGGCTACCGCCGGCCGCGAAACATCCCGGCAGATCGGGCACGGCCACGTCCGTTATCCATCCCGCGCCCTTCACAGTGCGCATGATACACACGCCGGCCGTTTGCGCACATGGGAACGCAACTTGACCTTCGGACCGGGCGCGCGGTCGGCGACTTGCGGCCAAGAGTGATCCCGACGACAACGCCCGGATGAAGCTCGGCGTCTGCTACTATCCCGAACACTGGCCGCGCGAGGTCTGGGCCGGGGACGCCCGCGCGATGGCGGCCATGGGGCTTTCGTGGGTGCGGATCGGCGAATTCGCGTGGAGCCGCATGGAGCCCGAGCCCGGCCGTTTCGACTGGGCGTGGCTGGACGAGGCGGTGAACACCCTGCACGCCGCCGGTCTGAAGATCGTCATGGGCACGCCCACGGCGACGCCGCCCAAATGGCTGGTCGACGCCGACCCCTCCATGCTGGCGGTGGATCGCCACGGCCGGCCGCGCAAGTTCGGCTCGCGGCGCCACTATTGTTTCTCGTCGGCGAGCTACCGCCGGCAATGCGCCCGGATCGTCGAGGCGCTGGCGGAACGTTACGGGCGCCATCCGGGGGTGGGCGCCTGGCAGACCGACAACGAGTTCGGCTGCCACGACACCACGCTCAGCTATTCGCAAAACGCGGCGGCTGGGTTCCGCCTCTGGCTGACGGCGCGCTACGGCGACATCGCCGCCCTCAACGCCGCGTGGGGAGCCGTCTTCTGGTCGCAGGAATACCGGGGCTTCGACGAGATCGACCCCCCGTCGGGCGCCGTCACCGAGGCCAGTCCGAGCCACCGGCTGGACTATGCCCGCTTCGCCTCCGACGAGGTCGCCAGGTTCCACAAGGTGCAGGCCGACATCATCCGCCGCCTCTCTCCGGGCCGCGACGTGATCCACAACTTCATGGGATTTTACACCGACTTCGATCACTTCGCCGTCGGCCGCGATCTGGACGTCGCGGCGTGGGATTCCTATCCCCTCGGCTTCACCGAGATGTCGTGGCTCGGGGCGGAAGAGAAGCGCCGCTACCTGCGGCAGGGCCATCCGGACATAGCCGCCTTCCATCACGACCTTTACCGGGGCTGCGGGCGCGGACGGATGTGGGTGATGGAACAGCAACCCGGACCGGTGAATTGGGCGACCTACAATCCCGCCCCTCTTCCGGGAATGGTCCGGGCGTGGACCTGGCAGGCTTTCGCCCACGGGGCCGAGGTGGTTTCCTACTTCCGCTGGCGCCAGGCGCCCTTCGGCCAGGAACAGATGCACGCGGGCCTCAACCGTCCGGACTTCACGCGCGACGAGGGTGGGATCGAGGCGCGGCAGGTGGCCGACGAACTGGCGGCGGTGGGCCGGGCGCCCCCGCGCGGCCTCGCGCCGGTCGCCCTGGTGTTCAGCTATGAGGCCGACTGGCTCTTGCGGATCCAGCCGCAGGGCCGCGGGTTTCGCTGGCTCGAACTGGCCTTCGAGATGTATTCTGCCATTCGTCGCCTTGGGCTGGACGTGGACATCGTCGATGTGGGCGCCGATCTGACGGGCTACCGCGCGGTCGTGATCCCCTCGCTGCCGATCGTCGACGAGGCGTTCGCCAAGGCTCTCGGCGCGCTTCGCGTTCCCCTTTTGCTCGGTCCGCGGACCGGCTCGAAGACGCGCGACCTCCACATTCCGGCGAACCTCCCTCCCGGTCCCCTCGCCGCCTTCCTGCCGGTCAGGATCGATCGCGTCGAAAGCCTGCGCCCGGACCTCGATGAGGCGGTGACCGTCGGCGACCAGCGGTTTCCGATCCGGCTGTGGCGCGAGACAATGGAGACCGATCTGGCGCCACTGGCGCGATTTGGGAACGGCGCCGCGGCGTGGGTGCGCGCGGGCTCCATCGACTATCTCGCGTGCTGGCCGGGCGCGGACCTGCTCGATCGTGTGGTCGGCGAGCTGTGCGCGCGCGCCGGCCTGGATGTGCGTCCCATGCCCGAAGGCGTGCGGATATCCCGCCTGGGCGATCTGGTGATCGCAATCAATTCCAGTCCCGAGGCGCGCGTTGTTCCGGCGCCAAAGGATGCGGCGATGGTGCTGGGATCGCTGAATCTCGCGCCCGCCGGAGTCGCGGTCTGGCGGGAGGCGGGTGGCGCGGCAAAGGCGCCGTGAGCCGATTGCCCCGCACCTTCGGGATCTGGCTCATCGCCGGACCCACGGCCAGCGGCAAGTCGGCGCTCGCCATGCAACTGGCGCGGGCGACCGGCGCCGAGATCGTCAACGCCGATTCCATCCAGCTCTATCGCGACCTCGTCATTCTGAGCGCGAGGCCGGGGCCAGGGGACGAGCGCGTGGTCCCCCATCATCTCTACGGTGTCGCCGACGCGGCGGAGGCATGGTCCGTCGGG
>JBDTKQ010000227.1:0-28331 GCA_039935235.1 Caulobacteraceae bacterium | reverse complement strand
GGCGGTGGCGGCCGAAGTCGGGCTCGGCGGTTTCCTGCCCCGCCTCGATCACGCCGCGACGAATGTCCCGCGTGCGGCTGAACAGCTCTTCCAGCTTGTCGCCCTCGCCCCAGCGGATCGCCCGCGACAGGGCCTGCAAATCCTCGGTGAAGCGTCCGAGAATTTCGAGCACCGCATCCTTGTTGGCGAGGAAGACGTCGCGCCACATGATCGGATCGGAGGCGGCGATGCGGGTGAAATCGCGAAAGCCGCCGGCGGAATATTTGATCACCTCGCCGCGGGTGACCTCCTCGAGATCGGCCGCCGTGCCGACGATATTGTAGGCGATCAGGTGGGGAAGGTGGGAGGTCACGGCGAGAACCAGATCGTGATGGCGCTCGTCCATGGTTTCCACCTGGGCCCCCAAGGCGCGCCAGAAGTCGGCGAGGCGGGCGACGGCGGCGAGATAGGGCGCGTCGGTCCGCGCCTGCGGCGTGAGGATGGTCCACCGGCCCTCGAACATGTCGGCGTAGCCGGCGTCCGGGCCGGATTGTTCGGAGCCGGCGATGGGGTGGCCCGGAACGACGTGAACGCCGGGCGCCATGGCCGCGGCCAGCGCCTCGGCCACCGCCGCCTTCACCGAGCCGACGTCGCTGACCGTGGCCCCCGCCTTGACGGCCGTGGCGCACGCCGCCGCCGCCGGGCCGATGGCCAGCGGCGGGGCGGCGAAGATCACCAGATCGGCCCCCTCCACCGCCTCGCGCGCATCGGCGCTGACCGTGTCGGCGAGGCAAAGGGCGGCGACGCGCGCGCGCACGGCGGGGTCGGGATCGGCGACCGCGATCCAGGTCACGGCGCCCGCGGCGCGGGCCGCGCGGATCACCGACGAGCCGATCAGGCCGCAGCCGATCACCGCCAGCTTCTCATAGATCGCCCCGGTCACGTCGCCGGCCGGCGGACCCCGAGGAAGTCGCCAAGGGCGTCGACCACGGCGCGGTTGTGCTCCTCGAGGCCGATGGTGATCCTCAGGCAATCGGGCAGGCCGTAATTGCCGACGGCGCGCACGATCAGGCCCCGGGCGGCGAGGAAGGCCTCCGCTTCGGCGGCGGTGCGGCCGGGGGCCCGGGGGAAGACGGTCAAAACGAAATTGGCCGCCGAGGGGACCGTCTCCAGGCCCAGGCCGCCCAGTTGCTGGCTCATCCACGGGCGCCACCGCTCGACGAGGGCGAAGGATTCCTCCTGAAAGGCCGTGTCGGCCAGGGCGGCCACCGCCGCCATCTGCGCGGGAATGGAGGTGTTGAACGGCAGGCGGATTCGGTTCACCGCCTCGGCGATCGCCGCCGGGGCATAGGCCCAGCCGACGCGCAGGGCGGCGAGGCCGTGAAGCTTCGAAAAGGTGTGGGTGACGACCACGTTGCGCGCCTCGCGGGCCAGGTCGAGGCCGTCGGAGAAGGCCGGATCGCGGTTGAATTCGGCATAGGCCCCGTCGAGCACGAGGATCACATTCGCCGGCAGGCCCTCGTGGAGGCGGCGAACCTCGGCGGCGCCGATGAAGGTGCCGGTGGGATTGGCCGGATTGGCGATGAACACCAGGCGGGTGCGCTCGTCGACCTCGGCGAGCATGGCCTCCACGTCGATCCGGTAGTGTCGTTCCTTTGCGTAGCGCACCCGCGCCATATTGGCCCGGGCGCCGATGGCGTAGGCCCCAAAACCGTATTCGCCCTGGACGATATTGTCGCCGGGTTGCAGGAACACCTGGTTGAGCAGGGCGAAGATCTCGTCGGTGCCGCAGCCGAGGATCAGCCGCTCGGGCTCGAGCCGGTAGTGCTCCACGAGCGCGGCGCGCAGGATGGCGCCGCGGCCGTCCGGATAGTGGCCGAGGTTGTCCGCCGCCGAAAGATAGGCTTCGCGCGCCTTGGGACTGCAGCCGAGAATATTCTCATTGGCGGAAAGCTTGACCGGACGGGCGATCCCCGGCGCCCCCGCCTTGCCCGGAACATAGGGGTCGATGTCGAGGATCCCCGGCTTGGGCGCCGGGGCGGAGCGGGAGAGGGAGTCTTGGGCGGTCATGGCCGCGCGGCTATGGGGGCCAAGCCGCGCGGCTGTCAATGAAGGCCGGGAAACATGATCCTCTACGGAATCACCTGGGGCGCGGGGCCGATGGCGACGGGGCCGAGGGTGGTCTGGCCGGCTTCGAAATCGAGGGTGACGCTGGCCGCGGGCCCCGCCGCCCTGGCCCCGACCACGGAGGCGGCGGAGGCGGCCGCCTCGGGGCTGATCGCTCCGTCCTCCCCCATGGCCGCGAGAGTCCGCGGGGCCTGACGAAGCTGGGCGGTGAGCCGTCCGCGCAGGCGTCCGTCGGGACCGACGGTGAGGGTTCCGGCGCTGGCGTCGAGCATCGCCTCCCCGGCGGCCACGCGGATGTGGCGCACGTCGAGAGCCCCGCCGGCGGCGCTCCACGCCCGCACGGCCGACGGCCAGTCGCGTCCGGTCAGGGCGCTGGCGTGACTGTAGATGGCGTCTGCGACGAGCGTCAGCGGCTTGCCGCCGGCGATCCGCGCCACCAGGCCTGAGAGGGCCGCCCTTGCATCGTCCAGTTCCACATAGATCGCCCCCTGATCGTTCGGTCCGGCCCGCGTGTGGAGGTGGAAAGCGCCGGCCGCAGTGAGGAAAAACGGGCCTGCGCCCGGCGGGGTGGCGAAGGTCAGGCCGAGGCCTTCCACCGAAAGGCGCGGCGGCGACTGGCCCAGCGCCTGGATGCTCGCGCGCAGCACCTTCGCCCCGACCGTCACCGGCCCGCCGAGGGGGCGGACGATGCGCGCGCCGTCGGGGGCCGCCATCACCCAGTGCCCCGGCGCGAAAACGAAGGCCTCGGCCTTGAGCACGGGCGCGGAGATACTCCAGCCGGAGGGCTCGCCGAGGCGCGCGCCGGTGAGGTCGACATCGAGGCGGAAGGGATAGCCGGCGATCCGTCGGCTCGCCCAGCCGATGGGGTAGCCGGCGGCCGAAAGGCGGTCGCGCGTCCGGTCCATGCGCGCGGCGACCTGACCGCTCATCCACAGCCACACCCCGCTCCACGCCACGATCAGCGCCAGCAGCAGGGCGAAGGGCGCGTAGAGCCAAAGACGCCGGGGTTTGCCGGACGGGGCGGGATCGGGCAGGGAGGGGCTCATGCAAGGTCCGGGTCTTTAGGGTGGCGTCCGCGGCCGACGGCGAGCGCTGGGTGTTCGGCTACGGCTCGTTGATGTGGCGGCCGGGCTTCGCCTTTGTAGAGCGGCGAAGCGCCGTGCTCCATGGCCGGCGCCGCGCCTTTTGCATCTATTCGGTTCACCATCGCGGGACGCCGGCCCGCCCCGGCCTGGTGCTCGGCCTCGCCGCCGGCGGGGCGGTGAGGGGGGCGGCCTACCGCGTCGCGGGGGCGGCGTGGCCGCACGTCCACGCCTATCTTCTGGAGCGCGAACAGCCGACCGAGACCTATATCGAACGGGCGGCGACGGTGCGGCTCGACGGCGGCCGCGCCGTTCGGGCGGTGACTTTCCTGTCGGACGTGAGCCACCCGCAGTGGGCCGGCGACCTTGGTCTGGAGACCCAGGCCGCGCTGATCGACGGGGCGAGCGGCCTGTCGGGGCGAAACATCGACTATCTGCGCGATCTGGTGGCCCACCTCCGCGCCGAGGGGGTGCGCGACCGGACGATGGAGACGCTGCTCGTCATGGTCGAGGCGCGCGCCGCCGCCGCTCACCCCCTCGCGGAGTCTTCGGCGAGCAAGGCGGCCGAGGCGCCTTCGATCCGCTCCTGAAGCAGCCGCATGAACTCCGTCCGGCGAAGGCCGGCGGGGATCGGCTCGAGGAATTGATAGACGATCGTCCCCGGACGGCGAAGGAACCCGTGGGCGGGCCAGTGGGCGCCGGAGTTGGTGGCCATGGGAACGCACGGGACGGCCAGGTCGCGATAGAGCGCCGCCACCCCCGGCTTGTAGGCGCCGGTGACACCGGGGGCCATGCGCGAGCCCTCGGGGAAGATGACGATTTGGCGGCCGTCGGTCAGACGGTCGCGGGCGGCGGCGACCAGGGCGCGGAGGGCGCCGGCGCCCCCCTGGCGATCGATGGCGATCATGCCGGCCTTGCGGCAGTACCAGCCGTAGACGGGAATGCGCAGAAGCTCACGCTTCATCACATAGCAGGCGTCGGCGAACACGGTTATCGGACCCATGGTGTCGAACATGCACTGGTGCTTGGCCCCGATCAGGGCCGCACCGGCGGGGAGGTGCTCCAGCCCGCGGACCTCCATGGCGATCCCGCACACCGCGCGAAGGAGCAGGAGTACCCCGCGCGCCCACACCCTTGTCGCCTGGATGGTGTAGCGCCGGGGGCCGGCGAGAAGCGGCAGAACGCCGACGGTGATCGCCGCGGACCACAGATAGAAAAGCCCCGCGAACAGAAGGGAGCGCAAGACGATCACGTGCTCGACGGCCTCGGTCGTGACAGGGTCCGATCGCCCAGACCGATCACCGTCTCGCGGGCGAGGATCACCAGGTATTTGGCGTATTCCTGGATCATCCGGCGCGCCCCTCCGCCGGTTCGCGCCCAATGCCGAGCGTCGAGGGCGGCGGTGGCCACCGGATAGGGGGTGATCCGGGCGTCGGGCAAGGCCGCGCGCAGTTCGAGCATGGCGCGGGGCATGTGATAGTCGGCGGTGACCAGGATCAGGTCGTCAAACCCCATGGCCCGCGCCCAGGCCGCGGTCTCGCGGGCGTTGCCGATGGTGTCGGCGGCGGTGAAGCCCAGATCGACGCAGCAGTCGAACAGGGGCTTGGGGGCGCCGGTGACGGCCCACAGATCGTCCCGGGTCGCCCGGCGGTTGACCCCGGAGACCAGGAGGCGGCGACCCTTGCCGGCTTCCAGCAGGCGGGTGGCGGCGGCGAGGCGCAGGTCCGAGGCGCCGGTGAGGGCGACGATGCCCTCCGCCGCGGCGGGCTCCGGCGCGGGGGTCAGGCGGTCGACCCGGTCGGCGAAGGCCAGAAGGCCGGCGGTCCAGATCGTCGCGACCACGAGGATCGCGGCCAGACCCTTCATCGGGCTTTCTTCAGCGCCGCGGCGAGGGTGGCGCCGCCGACGGCGAGGGCGACGGTCGCGAACAGCGGGGGCCACGGGGCGGCCGCCCAAAGATCGCGCCACGGGGGCTTGAGACCCAGCGGCAAGGCGGCGCCGGACGCGCGGCCGGCCAGAAGGACCGCGGCGCCCGCGAGAGCGGCGATCCCGGCTCCCGCGGCGGCGGCGAGCGCGGCGGCGCGCACGAGGCGCGGGCGGAACTGTCTGGCGACGAACCGGTCGGTGGCCCCGCTCAGCGTCAGAAGGCGCGTGACCTCGCGCGCCTCGCCCAGGGCGCGACGGGCGCCGACGCCCATGGCGGCCATGGCCAGGATCGACGCCAGAAGGATCGCCGCTGCCGCCGCGGTCGCGGCGACGGCGGCGGCGCGGGTGAGCGGGCTGGTCGAAAATCGGTGATCGTCCGCCGCGGCGGCGACGCCGGCGCCCCGCAGGGTCCGGGCAAGGGCGGCGCCGTCGAGGGTCGCGCCGGGCCTGGCGACGAGGGTGATCAACCGCGGATCGGAGGCGCGCGCCCCGGCGATCACGCGCGCGAGGGGAATGTCGGCCGGAGCGGGATCGAGGGGACGGGCGGCGGCGACCCCCCGCGCGTGGCCCAGAATGTCGGCGGCGCGGGCGGCGGCGGCGTCCGGACTTTCCAATCCCGCGCCCCAGACCACAACGGTCGCCGCCCCACCCGCGCGCGCGGCCAGGTCTCGCGCCGCGCCCTCGACGGCGATGCCGGCGATCGCGAGGATGGCGAGACAAAAGGCAGCGACGCCGACGCCGAGAGATGCGGCCATGCCGGGGCGGGCGCGGTCAGGAAGGAGCGACGCCGGGCGCCGGCGGGTGGCCTCGAAGGTCATGCCGCGCCCGCCCGCGGGACCGCGCCGCCCCGGCGTTCCCGGCCGCCGTCGAGCCAGAGCACGGGGGCGCCGAGCCCTTCGGCCATCTCCTCGTCGGCGGTGGCGACGATCAGGGTGGTTCCGGCGCGGTTGAGGTCGGCGAGACGCCTCAGCAGAGAGAGGCTCGCCGGCTGGTCGAGGCCGCCGGTGGGCTCGTCGGCGATCACCAGGTCGGGGCGGCCGATCACCGCCCGGGCGAGGGCGAGGCGCCGGCGGTCGCGAAGATTCAGGGCGCCGGCGGGCGCGGCCGGGCTTCGTCCCAGCCCGACCCACGCCAGAACCTCCAGAACCTCGTCGCGATAGTCGCCGGGGCGGCGGCCGGCGATCCGCGGAATCATCGCCACATTGTCGAACGCCGAAAGCCGGTCGAGAAGTCTCAGATCCTGAAAGATCGTGCCGATGCGCCGGCGCACGAGCGGCCAGTCGCGGCGGCGAAGATGAGCGGCGTCGCGCGCGAAGAGCTCGATCCGGCCCCGCGCGGGGCGAAGCGCGCCCAGGATCAGCTCGACGATGGCGGTTTTCCCGGCGCCCGGCGGGCCGGCGATCATGTGGACCGATCCGGCGGCGACGGCGAAGGAGAGGTCCTCGAGCGGGGCGGCGTCGCCGGGACGGGGAAGGTGGACGCCGTCGAACAGCACCGCCGGAGGGACTCGCCCGGCCGCGGACTCTGCGTTTGTGGACATCGGAGCCAAAATCGGCGACCTCCAAAGGACGTTGCCCAGGCGCCCGATTCGCTCATGATACTGACCTGCCCAAACTGCGCCACCCGCTATTTGACCGAGGATCGCCAGATCGGCCCGGCGGGTCGCCGCGTCCGCTGCGAGGCCTGCGGCCACCAATGGAGCGCGCCGGGCGCGCCGGCGCCGCTCGAACCGCCGGTGGAAGACTCCGCGGCGGCGGCGCCGATGTTCGCGCCACGGCCTTTCCCCGCCGCCCGGATCTCCCCGAGGGTCCGGCCACCGGCCCGCCGGGGGCGGGCGATCTGGGCCGCGGCGGTGTTCGTGCTGGTCGTCGGCGGTGCTCTGGCCTTCCGCGCCGAGATCACCCGCGCGTGGCCCGCCTCCGCCGTCGCCTATGCCACGGTGGGCATGGAGCCATCGTGAAGGCGAGGGTCTTGTCTCGACCGACATGGTCCCTCCGGTGGGCCGCGATCTATGCCCCGAGCCACGGCGCCCGGCTCTCCCGCGCGAGCATTTCCTCATAGGTGGGACGGGGACGGACGACGGCGAAATCGGCGCCGCGCACGAGCACTTCGGGGACGAGGAGTCGGGAGTTGTATTCGCTCGCCATGACCGCGCCGTAGGCCCCGGCGGTCATGAAGGCCACCAGATCGCCGGCGATGAGGGGCGCCAGACGGCGGTCTTGGGCGAAGGTGTCGCCGCTCTCGCAAACCGGCCCGACGACGTCGAAGGCGCGCACGTCTCCGGCGCGGGGGGTGACCGGGCGGATATCGTGGAAGGCGTCGTACATGGCCGGGCGGATGAGGTCGTTCATGGCGGCGTCGACCACCACGAAGCGCCGCCCGTCCTCGCGCGCGTGGACGTGGATCACGCGCGCCAGAAGCACTCCGGCGTTGGCCGCGATCACGCGGCCGGGCTCGAAGGCGAGGGTGAGGCCCAGTCCTCCCACCGCGCGCGACGCCATGGCGGCGAAGGCCGCCGGTCCGGGGGGGTCCGGCTGGCTGAAATAGGGCACGCCCAGCCCGCCGCCGAGATCGAGGCGCCCGACCGGGAGCCCGCGCGCGCGCAGCCGCTCGACCAGGCCCCGCATCAGACCAAAGGCCGCCTCGAGGGGGGCGAGATCGGCGATCTGGCTGCCGATGTGGCAGGCCACGCCCACCGCTTCGAGGTTGGGGTCGGCATGGGCGCGGGCATAGAGGTCCTCGGCCTCGGCCATGGAGACGCCGAACTTGCTGGCCGAGCGACCGGTTGAGATCTTCGCGTGACCCCCCGCGGCGACATCGGGATTGACCCGCACGGCGATCGCCGGACGCGCTCCGGCGGCGGCGGCGAGGGACGAGACCAGCGCCAGCTCGGGCGGCGATTCGATATTGATCTGGCAGACGCCGGCGGCGAGGGCGAAGGCGATCTCATCGGCGGTCTTGCCGACTCCGGAAAAGACGATCCGCCCGGGCGGGACGCCGGCGGCGAGGGCGCGCCGGATCTCACCCTGCGAGACGGTGTCGGCTCCGGCGCCGAGGCGGGCGAGGGTGGCCAGAACCGACAGGTTGCCGTTGGCCTTGACCGCGTAGGCGATCAGCGGCGCGCCCAGGTTCGGGTGGTCGGCGAGGGCGCTCCTGAACACCTCGAAGTGCCGCTCAAGGGTGGCCGTGGAATAGATATAGGCCGGGGTCCCGACCGCGGCGGCGATGCGCGAGAGCGGGACGTCCTCGCAGAAAAGCGCGCCGCCCTTCGGCTGGAAATGATTCAAGGCGAGGCGGTCACGGCGGCCCCGGATCGTCCGGCTGGCTGGAGGGGTTGGGGAACACCCCTTGAGCCGGCGCGCCGAAGGGCGAATTGCGCGCCCCCGGGATCGGCCGATCCTGCACCGTGCCGGGCGCGGTGAAGGGGTCCTGAATCCTGTCGGGAGGCAGACGCTCGGGCGTCTCGTCGCCCTTCTTCGCCGCCGCCGCCCGCGCCGCATCCGCCTTTCTGGCCGAATAGTGCGCCTTGGCCTTGTCGCCATAGAGGGGGGCCGGCTGTTCGAGGGCGCCGACCTTGCCGCAGGCGGCGAGGGCGAGGGCGGCCACCGTAACAAAGAGCATTCCGGAGCGGATCATGGGTGGAGACTTTCTTTCCAGCGGGCGATCTGGTCGCGGACCTGCGCCGGGGCCGTGCCACCGTAACTGACGCGACTGGCCGCCGAGGCCGTCGGTGTCAAGACGTCGGCCACGTCGGCGGCGATCCCGGGCTCGATCGCCTGAAGTTCGGCGAGGGGCAGGTCGGCGAGTTCGACACCCAGAGCGGAGGCGCGTTTGACGATAGCTCCGGTGATCCGGTGGGCCCGGCGAAAGGGGATGCCCAGGCGCCGTACCAGCCAGTCGGCGAGATCGGTGGCGGTGGCATGGCCGGCGCCCGCCGCGCCGGCCATGCGCGCCACCTGCGGGGTCATGTCGGCGACCATGGCGGTCATCGCCGCCAGCGCCAGGGCAAGGGCGTCGAAGGCCTCGAAGGTGGGGACCTTGTCCTCCTGCATGTCCTTGCCGTAGGCGAGGGGGAGGCCCTTCATCGTCACCGTGAGGGCGACGAGCGAGCCGAGCACCCGGCCGGCCTTGGCGCGGACCAACTCGGCGGCGTCGGGGTTCTTCTTCTGCGGCATGATCGAAGAGCCGGTGGTCCATGCGTCCGACAGGGTGATGAAGCCGAACTGCGGGGTCATCCACAGGACGATTTCCTCGGCCAGCCGCGAAAGGTGGACCGCGCAGATCGACGCCGCCGACAGGGCTTCCATGGCGAAATCGCGGTCGGAGACGCTGTCCAGGGAATTGGCCGTGGGGCGGTCGAATCCGAGAGCTTTCGCGGTCATCGCCCGGTCGATGGGAAAGGAGGTCCCGGCGAGCGCGGCGGCGCCCAGCGGGCACTCGTTCATTCGCGCGCGGGCGTCGGCGAGACGTCCCCGGTCGCGGGCGAACATCTCGACATAGGCCATCAGGTGGTGGCCGAAGGTCACCGGCTGGGCCGATTGCAGATGGGTGAAGCCGGGCATCAGCGTGTCGGCGTGGGCCTCGGCCCTGGCGACAAGGGCGTTCAGCAGCCCGGTCAGCCGCACAATTGCATCGTCACAGGCGCCCCGCACCCACAGGCGAAAATCCAGCGCCACCTGGTCGTTGCGCGACCGGGCGGTGTGCAGGCGCCCCGCCGCCTCGCCGATCAGCTCGGCGAGCCGCGCCTCGATATTCATGTGGATGTCTTCGTATTCGTCGCGGTAGGGGAAGGCGCCGGCGGCGATCTCGGCCTCTATGGCGTCGAGGCCGCGCTGGATCGCCGCCTCGTCCGCGCCGCCGATCGCCCGCACCGCGGCGAGCATGGCGGCGTGGGCGCGGGAGCCGGCGATGTCCTGCGCCGCGAGGCGCTTGTCGAAACCGATCGAGACGTTGATCGCCTGAAGCATCGCCCCGGGCTTGGCCTCGAACGCGCCACCCCATACAGAGTGGCCGGTGTCGCGGAGGTCGTCGGCCATATGAATGCTTTTCTGCGAGCCGCCGGGTCGGCTGCGCTTCTATACGCCCTTGTCGCCTGTTCCAACCCGGGAGGGCTCGCCCCTCTCGCCCGCGGAGGCATGGCGAAACTCGTCCCGACCAGGGATCCGGCGCCGGCGCCGGCCACGGTGTTTACCGACGCCGCCGGCGCCCCGCACACCCTGGCGGAGTTCCGCGGCAAGGTCGCGGTGGTCAACGTCTGGGCCAACTGGTGCGCCCCGTGCAAGGCGGAAATCCCCAGCCTCGCGGCTCTGGCCACGGCCTATGCCGCAAAACCGCTGGCGGTGGTCGCGGTGAGCGTCGGCAAGGGGGAGGACGAGACCGCCGGCCACGCCTTCATCGACCGCAACCCCCCGCTGACCTTCTACACCGAGCCGACCTACAAGCTCGCCTACGCCTTCCGTCCGACGATCGACAACATGCCCACGACGATTCTCTACGATCGCCGGGGCGTGGAGCGCGCCCGGTTGGCCGGCGGGGCCGACTGGACCGGCCCCGACGCGCGCCGGGTGATCGACGCGCTTCTGGCGGAAAAATAGGGGCGACACGAACCGTCGGCGCGCCGTTGACACCCCCGCCGCCGCGCCTATTTTCGCCTCGCCCGCGTGACTGGCGATGAGGTGGAGTTCCACCGGGGAGCGCGGGACCGATCCGATGCCGCACGCCTGGGCGCCCTCTCATTTCGGAGACCGCCATGGCCACGCCCGCATTTCCTCCCGCCACCGACGAGGTCCCGATTCGCCGGGCGCTGATATCGGTCCATGACAAGACCGGCCTGATCGACACCGCCCGCGCGCTCGCCGATCTGGGTGTCGAGCTCGTCTCGACGGGCGGGACGCGGGCCGCGATCGCCGCCGCGGGGCTGGCGGTGCGGGATGTCGCCGATGTCACCGGCTTCCCGGCGATGATGGACGGCCGGATCAAGACCCTCCACCCGGCGGTCCACGGCGGGCTGCTCGGCGTTCGAGACTCCTCCGCCCACGTCGAGGCGATGCATCGCCACGGGATCGAGGGCATCGATCTTCTCTACGTCAATCTCTATCCCTTCGAGGCGACCGTCGCCTCCGGGGCGGCGTTCGACGCCTGCGTCGAAAACATCGACATCGGCGGCCCGGCGATGATCCGCTCGGCGGCCAAGAACCACGCGTGGGTCGCGGTATGCACGACGCCCGAGGCCATGGCGCGGGTTCTGGAGGCGCTGAAGGGGCGCGGGACGACGCCTCTGGCGCTGCGGCGAAGCCTCGCGGCGCGGGCCTTTGCCCGGACGGCCGCCTATGACGCGGCGATCGCCGCCTGGTTTTCGGACCCCGAGGGCGAGCGGTGGCCCGAACGCCGAAGCGTTTCGGGTCGGCTTCGCCAGGCCATGCGCTATGGCGAGAACCCGCATCAGCCGGCGGCTTTCTACGCCTTCGCGAACCCGCGGCCGGGCGTCGCCACCGCCCGTCAGCTTCAGGGCAAGGCGCTCGGCTACAACAATATCGCCGACACCGACGCGGCGATCGAACTGGTCGCCGAATTCGACCCGGCGAACGGCGCCGCGGTGGCCATAATCAAGCACGCCAATCCGTGCGGCGTGGCGCTGGGCGGCAACCTGAAAGCGGCCTACGAGCGCGCCCTGCAGTGCGACCCGGTCTCGGCTTTCGGCGGCATCGTCGCGGTCAATCGCCGGCTGGACGCCGCCGCCGCCGCCGAGATGGTCAAGATCTTCACCGAGGTGGTCGTCGCCCCCGAGGCCGACGATGACGCCATCGCCCTGTTCGCCGCGCGCAAGACCCTGCGACTGCTGGTCACCGGCGCCCTTCCCGACCCTCGCGCGGCCGGCGAGACCTTCCGCTCGGTGGCCGGGGGATTCCTCGTGCAGGCGCGTGACGACGCGGCGATAACGGCGGCTGATCTGCGGATCGTCACCCGCCGGGCGCCCACGAAATCCGAGCTGGCCGACATGCTGTTCGCCTTCACCGTCGCCCGCCACGTCAAGTCCAACGCCATCGTCTTCGCAAAGGACGGCCAGACCGCGGGGATCGGGGCCGGCCAGATGAACCGCCGCGATTCGGTGCGTATCGCCGCCCTTCGCGCCGCCGAGGCGGCGGAAGCCGCCGGCCTCCCCCGCTCCCTCGCGTCCGGGTCGGCCTGCGCCTCGGACGCCTTCTTCCCCTTCGCCGACGGCCTGGTTCAGGCGATCGAGGCGGGGGCTAGCGCGGTGATCCAGCCGGGCGGTTCGGTGCGCGACGCCGAGGTCATCGCCGCCGCCGACGCGGCGGGGATCGCCATGGCCTTCACCGGCGTGAGGGTCTTTCGCCACTGACCGGCGACGATTTGGGCGCGCGCCTCTTCGGCGGTCGCTGGAACCCGGCGGGACGACCGACGATCTATCGCGCCGCCAGTCCGGGCCTCGCCGTGCTCGAGGTGCTCGTGCCTCTCGACGCGCCGGCGGAGTTGATGCCGGACGACTATCGATTGCCGGCCATCGACATCCCCGACCGGGCGGCGGCGTCGCGGGCCGTGGCTTCCGGCCGGCCAGGGCGCGGGCTCCCTACGCCGCCGCCAGGTCGCGCAGCGCCGCGTTGGCGATGGTGAGTTTGGCGAAGCTCCAGCCGCCGGGGGCCTTCTCGATGTCTTCGACCGCGCGCCTCGCGAGACGCACGGGCTCGGCGTGGGCGGACGACCAGCCGGCGAGGGCCGCGGCGGCCTCGCGCTCGGGGGCGGCGGCGCCGGGCGGCGCTCCGGCGAAGGCCATCACCGCGGCGGCGACGGCGGCCTGTTCGTTCATCATGTCCTCGATCAGGCGGCGCACCGCCAGACGCTCGTAGGTGTCGCCGACGAGGCGCGAGCCGGCGGCGGCGCGCAAGCGGTCGAAGCCGAATCCGCCGCCCACCCGATTGTAGAGTTGGGCGGCGGCGTCCAGGGACCAGGCGCCGCCGGCGGCGAGATCGGCCAGGGTGACCGCCGCGTTGAGCGGCCGCATCAGGGCGATCGAATGGGCGATGTCCTTGGGCGCGCCGATCTTGATCCAGGCCGCCGCGCGGCGCACCGCCGCCTTGCGCTCGAACGGCGAGAGGACCGCCGGGACGAGGTCTTTCAGGCGGTCCACCGCCGGGCGATAGGCCCCGATCAGGCCGCGGACGTCGCTCTCCTCGCGGGTCAGCCGTCGGGCAAGCCAATAGGTCTGGCCGCGAAGCACATAGGCCAGCTCGCGGAAAAGCGCCGTCTGGGCCCCGGCCGGGACGCGGCCGTCCAGCTTTTCGACCCGCTCCCACACCTCGGCGAACCGCAGGATCTGGCGCCCGGCCTCGAAGGCGGTGACCAACTGGGCGGTATCGCATGCCGCCGCCGCCCGCAGCCGGCCGGGAAAGGTCGGTCCGCACAGGTTGATCAGGTCGTTGCCGATCACCGTGGCGACGATCTCGCGCCGCAGACGATGGCGACGCATTTCCGGCTCGAGCCGCCGCAGAGGCTTTGGGAAATAGCCGAGCAGGGTGGCGAAGAACCACGGATCGTCCGGGGCGCGCGAGGCGATGATGTCGCTGAACAACTCGAGCTTGCCGTAGGCCAGCAACACCGCCAGCTCCGGTCTGGTGAGCCCGCGGCCCGCCTTGGCCCGGTCCACCAAAGCGACGGCGCTGGGCAGACCCTCGAGCGCCGTGTCGAGCAGGCCCCGCGCCTCGAGGTCGGCCATGAACCAGGACTGCACGTCCAGCTCGGCGGGGCCGTCGGCCTCGAGCAGGGAGAGGGCGAGGGTCTGGTCGTAGTTGTGGGCGAGGACGTGGCTCGCGACCTCGTCGGTCATCGAGGCGAGCAGGCCGTCGCGGTCGCGCGCCGCCAGATCGCCGGCGCGGATCGCCAGGCCGGTGAGGATCTTGATGTTGACCTCATGGTCGGAGGTGTCGACCCCCGCGGAATTGTCGATCGCATCGGTGTCGATCCGCCCCCCGGCGAGGGCGAACTCGATGCGCCCGGCCTGGGTGAAGCCCAGATTGGCCCCCTCGCCGACCACCTTGGCGCGCAGCTCGCGGCCGTTGACCCGCACCGCGTCGTTGGCCTTGTCGCCGACGTCGAGGTTCGATTCGAGCCCGCTCTTCACATAGGTGCCGATGCCGCCCAGATAGAGCAGCTCGGCGCGGGTTTTGAGGATCGCCGAGACCATTTCCGCGGGGGACAGCACGTCCGCCCGCACATCCAGAAGCGCCTTGGCCTCGTCGCTCAGGGGGATCGATTTGAGGGTGCGCGGCCAGACCCCGCCGCCCGGCGAGATCATCGCCGGATCGTAGTCGGCCCAGGTGGAGCGCGGCAGGTCGAACAGGCGCCGGCGCTCGGCGAAGGAGATCGCCGGATCGGGATCGGGATCGAGGAAGATGTGGCGATGGTCGAAGGCGGCCCGCAGGCGGATGCACCTGGACAGGAGCATGGCGTTGCCGAAGACGTCGCCGGACATGTCGCCGACGCCGATCGCCGAGACCCGCTCCTTCTGGATGTCCTTGCCCAGCTCGCGGAAGTTGCGCTTGACCGATTCCCAGGCGCCGCGGGCGGTGATCCCCATGGCCTTGTGGTCATAGCCCGCCGAACCGCCCGAAGCGAAGGCGTCGCCCAGCCAGAATCCGTAGTCGGCGGCGATGCCGTTGGCGATATCGGAGAAGCTGGCGGTGCCCTTGTCGGCGGCGACCACCAGATAGGGATCGTCGCCGTCGTGAACCACCACGCGCGGCGGGTGGACGACCGCCCCGTCCGCGTCGATGTTGTCGGTGATGTCGAGCAAGCCCTTCAGGAAGATCGTGTAGGCCCCGATCGCCTCGGCCCGCACCTGATCGGCCGTTCCGCCGCGCGGCAGGCACTTGGGATAAAAGCCGCCCTTCGAGCCCACCGGCACGATCACCGCGTTCTTGACCTGCTGCGCCTTCACCAGGCCCAGAACCTCGGTGCGGAAATCGTCGCGGCGGTCCGACCAGCGAAGGCCGCCGCGCGCCACCGACCCAAACCGCAGGTGGACTCCCTCCACGGTCGGCGCGCTGACGAAGATTTCGCGGAACGGTTTGGGCGCCGGCAGGTCGACCAGTTCACGACTGGCGACCTTGAAGCTGATATAGGGTTTGGGCTCGCCGTCGGCCCCCGGCTGGTAGTAGTTGGTCCGGGTAATCGCCCCCGCCACGGCGGCGAGGCGCCGCAGCACCCGGTCCGCGTCCAGGCTCTCCACCTCGCGCAAGGCCGACTCGATGGCCAGGGCGACGGCGGCGCCGCGCGCATCCCGGTCCCCCTCGGCCGCCGGGTCCAGCCGGGCCGCGAAAAGCTCGAGGATCAGGCGGGTGACCTCCGGGTGGGCCGAGAGGGCCTGTTCCTGAACCGTCTGGCTGGGATCGAGCCCCGACTGCTGCCGGTATTGGGCCAGGGCGCGGATCAACGCCGCCTCGCGCCACGAGGCGCCCAGCTCCAGCACCAGGCGATTGAACCCGTCGCTTTCGGCCTGACCGCGCCACACCGCCCCGAACGCTGCTTCGAAGGGTCCCCGCATGTCGGCGAAGGTGAGGTGTTCGCCATGCTCGTCCTCGAGCACGAACTCGTGGATCCACACCGGCCCGACCGCGCCGGCGGCGGACGGCGCGGTCACCGCGAACCCGTCTTCGGTCAGGGCGCGAAGGCCCATGGCCTCGAGGATCGGCAAGACCCGCGAGAGGGGCACCGCCTCGTCCCCGCGCCGGTAGAGCTTGAAGCGGTACTGCAGGGGCGAGTCCCCCGCCGTCCGGAAGGCGCGCGCGGCGATTGCGCCCGCCCCCTCAAGCGCCTCGATGGCGCGCACGTCGGCCACCGCCTCGTCCGCCCGGTAGCGGTCCTGATACCCCGCCGGAAACGCTCCTTGCCAGGCGGCCACGAGATCGGCCGCGGGCCCGATATCGGCGGCTCCGGCGCGGATCGCCGCCTCCAGATCGTCACTCCAGGTGCGCGCCGCCAAAGCGACCTGGGCCTCGACCGCCGCCAGATCCGGGTCGGGGTGAGCGCCGGGCGTGACACCGATCACATAGTGGACGCGGGCCAGCGGGGCGTCGGTGTAGCTGGGGTAGTAGGCCGAGATCCGGCCGCCGAAAGCCTTGGCGATAATCTCCCCCGCGCGTTGGCGCAGGCGCGCGTCGTAGCGCTCGCGCGGCGCGTAGAGGAGCACGGAGACGAACCGGTCGAACGGATCGCGCCGGACGAACAGCTTGACCTTCGGCCGGTCGGAAAGATGGAGGATGTCGAGGGCGGTGGCGAGAAGCTCGTCGGCCTCGATCTGGAAAAGCTCGTCCCTCGGCCAGGTCTCGAGGATGTTGGCCAGGCGCATGGCGTTGTGGCTGCCGGGCGCATAGCCGGCGCGGTCGAGCACGTGGCGCACCTTGCGCCTCAGGAGCGGCGTCTCGCGGGCCGGTTCGTCATAGGCCTCGGCGGTGAACAGGCCGAGGAACCGCACCTCGCCCGCCGGCTTGCCGTCGACTCCGTAGCGGCGCACCCCGACGTAATCCATATAGCCACGGCGGTGGACGCGAGAACGCAGGTTGGACTTGGCCACCACCACCGGCTCGGCGACCTCGATGCGGCGCCGCAGGTTGGCGGAGAGCACGGCCGGCTCGCTGCCCCGGCGCAGCACCGCCCGCGTCTTGTCGCGCAGAACCCCGAGGCTTTCCTCGGACTGATAGAGGGGCTCTTCGGCGGCATAGCCGCCGTCGGCGGTGCGCGGATAGTCGTAGACCCGGGCGCCGAGGAACACGAAGTGGCCGGCGTCGAGCCAGCGAAGGAACTCCACGTCCTCGGCGAGGCTCCCCGGATCGCCGGGGGCGGCGGCGACAAGCTCCGCGATCGAGCGGGCCATCAGCGCCAACATGGCGGGAAAATCGCCGACCGCCGCGCGCACGTCGGCCAGGGCGCCCAGCACTCCGTCGATCGCGGCCGCCCGCCGTTCCTCGGCCACCGGCGCCAGCCACACCTGGATCATCGAGATCCGCGCCTCTCCGCGGCCGACGATCGGATGGAACATCGCCAGGATGTGGTTCCCGGTTTCGCCAAGCTCGCCCATGATGCTGTCGACGAGGAACGGGGCGTCGGGCTGGACGATCTCCAAAAGATCCATGGCAAGGTCACGACCGTCCTGGCCGGTTGCCCGGATCAGGCGCGCGCTGGGTGCGCCGACGCCCAGACGCCTGGCCCCGAAGCGCCAGAAGCCGGCGAGAACCTGGGCGAGGTCGCCGGCGGTCAGCCCGGGAAGCTCCTCGGGGCGGAAATCCTCCAGCACCCGGGCGATGAACGCCTCGCGGTCGGCGGGCAAATCGGCTCCGCCCCGTCCGGCGGCGAACGCGGCGCGCAGCGCCTCGGCGGTCACGGGCTCAGCGAGCGCCGGGTTGTCATTTGCCATGGGCGACAAGTCCTCTTTGACTTCCTAGCCGATAAGACGCCGGCGCGCGCGCCGGCGTCCGTGGATCCCGGGGGTTTGCGCGTCCTCGTCGGGGGAGCGCTCCGATCCGCGGCCGAGCCCTTGCGGATCGCCGTCCGCCGACAACAAGACGGCGATCCACCGCGAACCGTCGAACTGGGCGAGAATGACCATCGCCAGCACCGTCAGGGGCGTGGAGAGGAACATGCCGGGAAGCCCCCAGATGGCCCCCCAGAACGCCAGGGACAGAAGCACCACCAGCGGGTCCATGTTCAGGCTGTCGCCCTGCATGCGCGGCAGAAGGATGTTTCCCACGACGAAGGTGATCAGCCACAGTCCGCCCAGGAGAAGGGCGCCGCGGGTGTAGCCGTCGAACTGCACAAGGGCGAAAATCGCCGGCAGGACGATAGCCGCCACCGCCCCGACGATCGGAATATAGTTGAGGATGAAGATCAGGAAGGCCCAGAAAAACGCGTTGTCCAGGCCGATGACGACCATCATCAGCCACGAGACCGCGGCGATGATCAGGCCGGTCACCGTCTGGATCCACAGGTAGCGCTCGACCCCATCGCGCACCCGCACGAAGACGTGCAGGGCCTCGGCCCGTTCCCCCCGGCCGTGGAACAGCTTCACCGCCTTGCGCTCGAAAGCGTGGCGCGAGGCGATGAGAAACCCAAGATAGACGAGAACAAAAATCGCGCTGGAGGCGACGCCTTGCAGCCCCTGGGCCACCACGCCGAGATATTGGGTGGGATCGAAATGGCTGAAGGTCTGATTCACCGACTGGGCAGCCTTGGGTCCGACCCCCTGGGCGACATGCTCCACCATCGCGGTGAGCTTCGGCTGCGCCCCGGCGAGGGTCAGGAGGAACCCGCCGGCGTTGGACGCGACGATGAACGCGGCGACGGCGAAGAGGATCATGGAGATCGTGATCGCCGCGATGACCGCGACCCTCGGCCCCGCGCGCGGAACGCGCCGGCGGATCACGCGGGCGAAGCCGTCGACCATCACCGCCAGGAACATCGCCAGCAAAAGAGGGGTGACGATGTCGGTCATCCACCGCAGCGCCGCACCCGCGAGGATGACGGCGATCACCACAAGGGCGTTGCGCGCGGTGGAGGAACCGGTCGGCGGGGCGGTAGGCGCGGCCATCCGCCTTCCTTACGGTCGCGCGGCGCCCTTCGCCACAGTTTCCCGCGTGGGGTGGCCGTGGCGGGGCGGCCCGGCCATAGTGGCGCTCCACCCTCGGGAGCCGTCGCCATGATGCCCATCCAGTCGCTTCACCACCTCTCGTTTCGTGTTCCGGAACTGGAGCCGGCGCTCGGCTTCTGGCGCGATCTCCTCGGCTTCGCGCCGATCGAACGGCCTGAATTGGGCATCGCCGGAGCGTGGCTGCGCGGCCACGGCCTCGAGGTCCACCTGATCGTCCAGCCCGGTCCCGCAAGCGAGACGCAGCTCAATCCCATCCGCAACCACGTGGCCTTCGCCGTCGCCGATCTGGACGCCGCGCGCGAGCGGTTGACCAAGGCCGGGCTCGAGGTTCTGAGCGGTCGCCCCACCCAGCTGTGGGTCCTCGATCCGGGAGCCAATGTCGTCGAGTTCATCGCCGGCGCATGAGGCGGTCGCGCCTTTGGGTCGGATTGGCCGCGGCCCTGTCCCTCGCGGCGTGCGGACCCGGAGGCTCGCAGGTTCCGGCCGCCGTCCCCAGGGCGGCCGACGTCGGCTGGCCGTTCTATGGCGGCGACGCCGGCGGGCAGCGGTTTTCGTCCGCCGCCCAGATCACCCCGGCCAACGTCGCCCGGCTGAAGGTCGCCTGGACCTTTTCCACCGGCGACCTGAAATCGCGCCCGGCGGCGGTGCGCAAGTCGGCGTTCGAGGCGACGCCGATTCTGGCGGAGGGGCGGCTCTACGCCTGTTCGCCTTTCAACGAGGCCTTCGCCCTCGACCCGGCCACGGGCCGACCGATCTGGCGTCACGACGCGAGGATCGACACGCGGGTGCGTTATCCCAACGACTTCGTCTGCCGCGGGGTGGCGTTCTGGCGCGATCCGGCGGCCCCCCCGGCGGCCCCGTGCGCGGCGCGGGTGTTCATGACGACGAACGACCGCCGGCTGATCGCCATGGACGCCGCCACCGGCAAGGCCTGCGCCGCCTTCGGCGCGGAGGGGACCGTGGACGTGGCCGCGGGGGTGGTTTTCGCGCGGCCGGGGGAGATGCAGATCACCTCCGCCCCCGTGGTCGCCGGCGTCCCGGGTGGGGCGGTCGTCGTCGTCGGCTCCTCGATTGACGACAATCAGCGGGTGAGGGAGGTCTCCGGCGCGGTGCGCGCCTTCGATGCGCGCGACGGCGCCCCGCGGTGGACCTTCGATCCCCTCGCCGGTTCGGCCCCGGGCAATGTCGCCGGCGCGGCGAATGTCTGGGCTCCAATGAGCGTGGACGAGGCGCGCGGCCTGGTTTTCCTGCCCACCACAAGCCCGAGCCCCGATTTCTGGGGCGGCTTTCGCGCGGGGCCGGACGGCCATGCCGACTCCGTGGTCGCCCTCCACGCCGCCACCGGCGCCCTCGCCTGGGCGTTCCAGACGGTGCACCACGATGTTTGGGACTACGACAATCCCGCCCAACCGACCCTCGCCACCATCGGCTATGGCGGGGTGGCCCGCGCCGCGGTGCTCGAGCCGACCAAACAGGGGTTGCTCTTCACCCTCGATGAGGGGAGCGGGGCGCCGGTGATCCCGGTGGTCGAGCGACCGGTCCCGCAAGGCGGCGCGCCGGGCGAGCGGCTCTCGCCGACCCAGCCGTTCCCGACCCTCCCCCGGCCCCTCGCCCCCGGCAGGATTTCGCCGAGTGACGCGTTCGGCCTGACGCCCATCGACCGCAAGGCCTGCCGTGACAAGATCGCCGCCGCCCGCCACGACGGCCTGTTCACGCCGCCCTCCCTCGGGGGCACGCTGATTTATCCGTTCACCGGCGGCGGTTCCAACTGGGGCGGCCTGGCGTTCGATCCGGGGCGGGGCGTCGCCTACCTCAACACCTCCAGCGCCCTCCACCTCGTCCGCCTGATACCGGCGGCCAAGGTGGCGGCGGCCCGGCGCGCCCGGCCGGACGTGGAGATATCGTCCCAAGCCGGCGCGCCCTTCGGCATGAGCCGGGAACTGGTGCTCTCTCCCCTCGGGCTGCCGTGCAATCCGCCTCCCTGGGGGCTCCTGCATGCCGTCGACATGAGCACGGGGCGGGTGCTGTGGGAGGTTCCGCTGGGAACGACCCGCGACAAGGCCCCCCTCTCGCAATATCTCCTCCCTCACGTCGGGATGCCCAACTTCGGCGGCCCGATCGTCACCGCGTCCGGTCTGGTGTTCATCGCCGCGACCCTCGACGATTATCTGCGCGCATTCCGCGCGGCCGACGGCAAGGAAGTGTGGCGCGGCCGTCTCCCGGCGGGCGGACAGGCCACGCCGATGACCTATGTGACCGGTGGCCGGCAATATGTGGTGATCGCCGCCGGCGGCCACGCCAAGACCGGCAGCAAAAGCGGCGACGAGCTGATCGCCTACGCTCTGGCGCGCTGAGCGCGCGAGCGACGGAATCAACACTTGTCAGGGGGCGTTGCTTGGGGGAGCCTTGATCCGACGGCCCGGAGCCTTGTTCGGGAATCGTTGAAAGTGTCGACTATCGGTTGGCTTGTACTGGGCCTGATCGCCGGCTTCATCGCCAGCAAGATCGTCAACAAGTCGGGCGCGGGCTTCGTCATGGACATCGTCCCTGGCGTGATCGGCGCGGTGGTCGGCGGTTTTCTCTTCTCCCGCTTCGGGGAGGCGGGAGTCACCGGCTTCAATCTCTACAGCATGTTCGTCGCCGTCGTCGGGGCGATCGTCGTGCTGGTCGTCTACCACCTGATCGTGCGCCGCCGGACGATCTGAGTCTTCTCGACGACGAACATGAAGAAGGGCCGCCCCGACAGGGCGGCCCTTCCTTTATCGCTCCGTTAACGGTCGGTATCAGACCGCTTGCGGCGCCCGGCGGCTGGTCCGCAAGGCGGCGCCGGCAAGGCCGAAGCCGGCCAGCATCATCGCCCAGGTCGCCGGCTCCGGCGTTCCCGCCGCGCCGAGAATCCACGTCCCGCCGTCGTTGAAGGCGATCGAACCCCCGCCGCTGGGAATCGTGTTCTGGAGTTGCATCTCCAGGGTGTAGCCTCCGGCGATCGGCGCGATACCGGCGAAGTTCAGGGCGCCACTCACGGTGTAGTTGGTTCCACAGTAGCTGCAGTCGGGGGCGATGAACTGGGCGACCGGCGTGCTGTTGATCAACAGGTAAACCGTTTCGTTGTTTCCGCTCCCGAGAACGTCGTTGAATTGAAAGTTGACGTTGAGCGAGCTTACGTTGGGGAGGCCGGGCTCGGCGAAGGTCTGGGAGACGTAGTCGCCCGTCGTCCACATGAAGGCGCTCATCCCGCCGGCGGGGATAAAGCCCGTGCCGTTGGTGGCTGAAAAGTAGAAAGTGCCGCTGGACGGGAAGCCGACCGTCGCGCTGGCGGCCTCCGGTTGCGGCGACGGCGCATTGCCGAACCCCTGCAGTGTGATCGCCTGGGCGCCGGTCGCCGCAAGCGCCGCGCTCGCCAAAACCGCGACCGCCGTGATTGTCTTGATGTTCATTGGTTCAGAGCCCCTGAAAAGTGCCAAGGACCCCGAAAGGCGGCCCCCGAGGTCCTTAAAACATTGGGACTTCAATGTGTCAACAAGCTTTTCCCTAAACGCCGTTTCCGCCTCAAGCCTCCAGCTCGATGTCCCAGTAAAGGTAGTCCAGCCAGCTTTCGTGGAGGTGGCCGGGGGGGAAGCGGCGTCCGCGATCCTGCAGTTCGTACATCGTCGGGCGCCGTGGATGGAGGCGGGGGTGCATCGCCGCCTCGCGCGGGGTGCGTCCGCCCTTGGACAGGTTGCAGCGCGCGCAGGCGGTGACGATGTTCTCCCATGTGGTCCGGCCGCCGCGCGAGCGGGGGACGACATGGTCGAAGGTCAGGTCCTCGGCCGCCCCGCAATACTGGCAGGCGAAGGCGTCGCGCAGGAAAAGATTGAATCTCGTGAAGGCCGGCGGACGATCCTGGGCGATATAGCTTTTCAGCGACACAACGCTGGGCAGGCGCATCTCGAAGGACGGAGAATGGATGGTCTTGTCATAGGTGGAAACCACGTCCACCCGGCCGAGGAACACCGCCTTGATCGTCTCCTGCCACGACCACAGCGACAGGGGATAATAGCTCAGGGGACGAAAATCGGCGTTGAGCACCAGGGCGGGGGCGCCCGAGGGCGCACGGCTAAGAACCTGCACGACGCGCCTCGCCGGCAAGCATAGCGGTCAGAATGGGAGGTGCGGCGGAAAGACTGAAGGCGCGGTCTCCTCTGGGTCGATTTGCGATCAGCCGGGGCGGGCCGCGTTCAGGGTCGTCACAATAGGGGAATTAGCGCGACTTCTCCATGACGCTCAAGGGGCGATCGTCGGTACGGACTTCGGGTGGGCGCCGAAGCGTTCGGGAGAGACGGGGACAAGCGCCTCTCCCGAAGCCTTGGGGTCCGGACATCGGGCCGGAACCCTATCCGCCGACGACCGCCGTGGCGCCGGCGAGAACCGCGCCGAGCGACAGAAGGAAGACCGCGATGCCGCCATCGAAGATGCGGCCGAAGTTGAAGGTTTTGGTATGTGACATGACGTGCGCCTTTTTTCGGGTTGGTCCTCCCGGAAACGTGTTCGCCGGGAAGGGCTGTCCGATCTGGACGACGCTTAGATAGCATCTATCTGAACGATGTCAACATAATCTTTACAGCGGCCGGATCGAGTTTTATGGTGGCCGCAATCAGAGAAACTGGAAACGCCGTGGCCCACACTCAACCCGAAGCGCCGTGTTCCGGCGTCCGCCCCTATCACCATGGCGATCTGTCGCGCGCGCTGATCCAGGCAGGACGTCGGATTCTCGAGGCCGAGGGTCCTTCGGCCCTGTCGCTGCGGGCCGTGGCGCGAGAAGCGGGGGTCAGTCCGGCGGCCCCCTATCACCACTTCAAGGACAAGACCGACCTGCTCGAGGCCGTCGCTCAAGAGGGTTGGAGCGAGTTGGGCGCGGCGATCGCCGAGGCCCGCGCCCACGCCCCCGACGCCGCCAACGCCCTGACCGGCATTGGCGTGGCCTATATCTGCTTCGCCCGCGAGAACCCGGCGCTCTACCGGATCATGTACCGCTCGGCGTGCGACCGCGAGACCATGCCCGACCACGCCAAGGACGCCGACAGCGGATGGGGCCAGGTGCGCGAGGCGATCGTCGAGGCGGGAGTCGATCCGGCCGACGAGCGTGAGATCCAACTCTCCACCATCGCCTCGTGGTGCGCCGCCCACGGGGTGGCGGAGATGGCCGGCTTCAAGGAATTCGAGAGCCTGAAGACCGAGATGGGCGGCGAGGAGGCCTTCGTCCGTGCCCTTCTCGATCACATCGGTATCTTCGCCAAGCGCATGAGACCGCCGCTCCCCCGGTGACGGTCGCCGCCTTCGTCACCCGCTTCGCGCCGTCGCCCACCGGGGCGCTGCATCTGGGCCACGTTTTTTCCGCCCTCACCGCCTTCGACGCCGCGCGCGCGGCCGGCGGGCGGTTTCTCCTGCGTATCGAGGACATCGACGCGAGCCGTTGTCGTCCCGCCCATGAAGCGGCGGCGATGGACGATCTCGCCTGGCTGGGACTCGAATGGGAAACGCCGGTCCGCCGCCAATCGGCGCACCTGGCCGACTATCGCGCGGCCATCGACCGGTTGCGCGCGGAAGGCCTGCTCTATCGCTGCTTTCGCACAAGGCGCGAGGTCGCCCGCCAGATCGCGAGTGCGCCCCACGGACCCCCCGCCCGCTCCGCCGGCGGGCGGCTCTCCGCGGCGGAGGAGAGCCGCCGCCTCGCCACCGGGGAGAACTTCGCCTGGCGCCTCGATCTCGAAGCCGCCCGCCGGCGTCTCGGCGGATTCGACCGCCTCGCCTTCGTCGAGGCGGGCGCGGGTCCGCGCGGCGAAAGCGGGGCGACGATCGCCGATCCAACCGCCGCCGGCGATGTCGTCCTCGGCCGCAAGGGCGTTGGCGTCGCCTATCACCTGGCGGTGGTGGTCGACGACGCGCTGCAAGGCGTGACCCAGGTGATCCGCGGCAACGACCTGTTCGACTCGGTTCCGATCCAGCGCCTTCTTCAGGCGCTCCTCGGTCTGCCGACCCCGATCTACCGCCATCACCGGCTTCTTGCCGGCGCCGACGGCAAACGGTTGGCCAAGCGCGACGGCGCCCAAAGCCTCGCCGCCTTGCGCGCGGACGGCGTGACCGCTGCGGACGCGCGCGCGCGGGTGGGACTTTAAAAATTCCGGCTGAGGCCCGCCTTGAACGGGGCGGGCGCGGGCGCCGTGCGCGGCCGGCTCGCATACGGGCTATCCGGACCGGGACGGCCCTTCGCACAGCCCCGCCTCGCCGCATGCATCATGCGTCCCGCAACGCCTGGATAGTGCGCGCGTAACCCTCGGCCCCGTCCCTGAACACCGCCGTGCCCGCCACCAGGGCCGTGGCCCCGGCCTCGAGGCAAAGCCGGCCGGTCTCGGGGGTGACGCCGCCGTCCACCTCCAGCACGATGTCCCGGCCGGAGGCGTCGATCATCCGCCGCAGCCGGCGGATCTTGGCCAGTTGCGAGTGCATGAAGCTCTGGCCGCCGAACCCCGGATTGATCGACATGACCAGAACGATGTCGATCCCGTCCATGATCCATTCGATGGTGTCCGGCGGGGTGGAGGGATCGAAAACCACGCCCGCCTTGGCGCCCAGCTCGCGGATGCGCTTGAGGGTCCGGTCGAGGTGCGGGCCCGCTTCGGGATGAACGAGGAGGTGATCCGCCCCGACCTCGACGAAGGCCTCGAGATAGGGGTCGGCCGGGGCGATCATCAGATGGACGTCGAGGGGGATGGTCACATGCGGCCTCAGCGCCTTCACCACCTGCGGACCGATGGTGATGTTGGGCACGAAATGACCGTCCATGACGTCGATGTGCAGCCAGTCGGCGCCCGCCGCCTCCACCGCCCGCGCCTCCTCGCCCAGCCGCGCGAAGTCCGCCGACAGGATGGAGGGGGCGATGATCGGGCGCGCCTGCGTCATGCGGGCGATCTATCACGGGCGAAGCGGGCGATGAAGAAGCCGTCGAGACCGCCCGGCGCCTGGTGGGGAAGGATGCGCAGCCACCCCTCGGTGGCGCGGGCCGCCGGAGGCGCGCCGCCCTCGCCGGCGACGACCGGGTCCAGGGTGAAGGCCGGGTGGGCGGCGAGGAAGGCGCGGGCCTGAGTCTCACCCTCCTCCGGCTCGAGGGAGCAGACGCTGTAGACGAGCCGCCCCGCGGGCGCGACGCGCCGGGCGGCCGCCGCCAGAAGCGCCGTCTGCACCGCCGCGAGGGTGGCGATGTCGCCGGGTCTGGCGTTCCACAACACGTCGGGATTTCGCCGGAAGGTTCCGGTGGCCGAGCACGGGGCGTCGAGGAGAACCGCGTCGAAGCGGCGCTCGTCCGGCCAGTCGAGCGCGTCGGCGGCGACCACCTCGGCGGAAAGGCCGGTGCGTTCGAGGCCGGCGACCAGGCGCCGGAGCCGCCCCGGCGAGCGGTCGAGGGCGGTGACGCTCGCCCCGGCGGCGGCGAGCTGCAAGGTCTTGCCGCCCGGCGCCGCGCAAAGATCAAGAGCGGTGCGTCCGGCGAGGGCGCCAAGGAGGCGCGCGGGAACGGCGGCGGCGGCGTCCTGCACCCACCAGCGGCCCTCGGCGAATCCCGGCCACCCGGCGACGTCGCCATGGCGGGAAGTGCGGAGCGACACTCCGGGGAGGATTTCCGCACCGAGAGCCTCGATCAAGGCCGGATCGGCGGGATCGCGGACGGTGAGGTCGGTGGGCGGGGTCTCGGCGATTCGGGCGGCGACGGCGCGGGCGGTTTCCTCGCCCCAGGCCGCGCGCCAACGGGCGAAGAGCCACGCGGGAGCGAGGGACTCGGGATCGGCGGGGGGCGCGCCGTCGCGCAGCAGCCCGCGAAGCACCGCGTTGACCAGGCCGCGCAACGGCTTTGGCGCGAGGCTGACGGTGGTGTCGACCGCCGCGAAAGATGGGGTGTCCAGGTAAAATGCCTGGGCGAGGCCGAGGCGCAGGAGGTTGCGGGCAGGGGGCGGCGGTTCGCGTTTCAGGCGGGTGTCGAGCGCCTTGTCGATCGGACCCAGATGGCGCAGGGCGGCCATGACCACCGCCCGGGCGAACGCGCGGTCCTGGGTCGAAAGACGTCCAAGGCCCCCGGCGGAGAGGCCTTCGTCCAGGCCGCCGCGGCCGCCGAGCGCGCTCTCGAGAAGTTTCAGCGCCGCCGACCGGGCGACGAGGGCGGCTTGCGGTGTGGGCTCGGCGGCGGTCACGGCGTGTCTCGTGCCCGGTTCGACCGGTGTGGGCAAGGGACTTGGCGCCGGAGCGAAGGACCGCTAGGCGCAAGTCCATGAAACACGCGCCCCCCGACGCCGCGTCCGGCAGGCGGCTTGCCCCCGCCGCCCGGCGCGCGCTGGACGAGGCCGAGGCCCGGCGGGCGGCGGCCGCACCGGCGCCGGCTCCGGCGGAAAACGGAGGGCCGCCTGGACCCGAACCGACCCGCTTCGGCGACTGGGAGCGCAAAGGCGTGGCGGTGGATTTCTAGGCGGCGGCGAATTCCGCTAGACCGTGGCCATGAGCACGGCCGAATTCGCCATCAACTTCTTCGTCGCCCTGTTCGCCCTGATCGATCCGGTGGGCAACGTGCCCCTGTTCGCCGCCGCAACCGAGGGGGCGACGACGCCTGGCCGGCGGCTGACGGCGCTTTACATCGCCCTCTTCGCCTTCGTTTTCCTCGGCTTTTTCTATGTCACCGGCATCGGTGTCTTGCGCTTCTTCGGCATATCGATGCCCGCCTTCCGCATCGCCGGTGGAATCCTGCTGCTGTTTCTCGGTCTGGACATGGCGCGGGGCGACCTTCTCCACTCCTTCGCCGACTCGGGCGTGGAGACCAAGCCTTTGACCACCCGGGCCTACGCCGCCCAGAGGTTCGAGAGCCTGATCGTGCCCTTCGGCATCCCGCTTCTGATCGGTCCAGGAGCGATTTCCTCGGCGGTGATCTATGCGGAGGAGGGCCGGCGCTTCGGCCCCGCGGGCCTCGCCATCGGCCTTGGGGTGATTGCCGCGGTGTGCGTCCTGATCGTCGTCGCCTTCTGGCTGACCAACGTGATCTCGCGGGTTCTCGGCAAGGTCGGCATGGTGATCGTGGTGCGCGTCCTTGGCCTCATCCTGTGCGCCATGGCGGTGCAGTTCATGCTCACCGGCCTCGCCGGCTCGACCATCGGCCTGATGCGGCGCGACACCGCCTCGCCCTATCAGCGGCCGGCGCCGTCAGCGGGCGCGGCCCGACTGGCTGGACATGAGGGCCGTTCCCCAGTCGTCCGGTAGGATCTTGGCGATGGCGGCGATGGCCTTGTTGGGGGCCCCGGGAACACAGATCGGGCGGTTGGCCTCCGCCGCCTCGTAGCCCGCCGCGGCCACCTCGTCGGCGCCCAGCCACAGCCAGGCGGGCGCGCGCTCGCCGATCGTCCCGCGGGTATGATTGACGTCGTGGAATTCGGTGAAGGTGAACCCCGGGCAAAGCGCGGAAACATGGACCCCGAAGGCCTGATTTTCCTGATGCAGGCTCTGGGAGAAGCGGACGACGAAGGCCTTGGCCGCGCCGTAGAGCGCCG
>JBDTKQ010000226.1:0-5007 GCA_039935235.1 Caulobacteraceae bacterium | reverse complement strand
CGAGCAGGGTCTCCGCCCATGAGACGGCGATATCGGCGGCGATGGCGGCCTCGGCGGCGCTACGGCCGATCCCTGCCAGGCCGAGGCCCGGGATCGCCGCCACACGGGGGAGCGGATCGAGTTGCGTCCTGGCCGCCACGCCCGCCGCGTTGCGCTGGAAATATCGCTCATACGCCAGGACAAAGTCGCCGACCGCCCGTCGCGCCTCGCCGGTCCACGCGGCGAGGTCGCCCGCCGGCGCGCCGAGCACCAGCGGCTCGCGCTTGGTGCGGATCACGTGGTCGGGCGTGGCGACCCCGCGCGCGGCCCAATCGGCAAGGCGCGGATCGTCGACGAGCGCGCGGGCGGTTTCGCAATCACGCAGATCGAACACCCAGCGATCGGGCCATCGCGTCCCCGCCGCGTGGCCGATCGCGCCCCGAAGCCGCGGAAGGACGTCGTGGGCCGGAGCGGCGGCGACCGGCGCCGGACGCGGAATGGCCGGGCGCCTGGCGATGTGGCGCTCGGCGGCCGTGACCAGGACGATCATCCGCTCATAGCTGTCGCGCGCGTTCGCCCCGAAGGATACGGCGCCGTGACCGACCAGGATCAAGCCTTCGAGGTCCGGGCAAGACTCGCAGGCGACCGCCGCGCGCTTCGCCAGATCGAAACCGGGCATGACATAGGGCACGCACGCCACCCGCGCGCCATAGACCGCCTCGATCACGGCCGCCGGGTCCGGCTGGTCGGCCAGGGCGAGCACCGCGATGGCGTGGGTGTGATCGATGAAGGTTTCGGGGATGAAGGCGTGGAGAAGCGTCTCGAGGGACGGATTGGGCGCGGCGGTGTCGAGAAGGTTTTGCCGCTGGGCGTTGACCATTGCCTCGTCCGACAGGGAGTCGAGCGCGCGAAGCTCCAGCAGAGGCGCGAGCCGGACGGCCGGTTGCCCCTCCGGCTCGATGGTCGCCAGATCCCGGCCGCTCCCCTTGACGTGAATTGCGTCGAGCGGCCGGCCGAACAGGTCGACGCTCGTCGTCTTGACCGAGGTGTTGCCGCCGCCGTGCAGAACCAGCCGCCGGTCGGCTCCGAGCAACCGGGCGCTGTAGGTGCGAAGGGCCAGAGCCTCCGCGACGCCCGCGGCGGCATAGCGGTCGACCGCCGACCGCGCGTCCGCCTCGTCCCACAGACTCTTCATCCCCGGCGATCAGCTCCGGCGTCGCGGCCGGCGCGCCCAGCCGATGACGACGAGGCCCAGCACGATCAGGATCGCGCCGAACGCCGCCCACTGAATATGCCCGGTCATGAAGCTGCCGGGGAGGATGTTCAGCCCCTGAAGCACCCATACTGCGCCAAGGAGGATCATCAGCGCCCCGACGATATGGAGGACGATCTTCATCGGAAGGGCTCCCGCCGCGCGGCGTGGCGCGCCTGCCTCCCATACGATCATGGGCGACGTTAGGCCAGAAGCGCGAGCACCGCGAAGCTCGCCAGCCAGTGCTCGCCCATATAGTCGCCGGCCACATGCGGCAGGCTGGCGGCCAGATGCAGGTCGGCCGCCCCGCGGGCGATCGTCACGGTGCGATCGCCCGGATCCAGGGTCCCCGCGATCCCCCGCCAGCACCAGGCGCGCGACAGGTTCAGGCCGTCGAGATGGGCGATCTTGCCGTCGGCGCGGTCGCTCACCCGCGCGGGAACGAACAGCGTCGCCGGCGCGCCGGCCGCGACGTCCGGCAAAAAGGCGGCGAACCAGTCGCGGAAGGCGGCGGCCGGGAGCACCCGCCGCATCAGCTCCGCCTCGATCAGCGCCGGCGAGAGGAAGTCGTCGCCCGAGGGCTCCCACGCCTGGCATCCCGCGTCGGCGCCATACCAGGCGACCGCCTTGGCCTTGGCCGCCGCCAGCAGGGCGGCGTCGCCGACCGTCTCGGCGTAGTCGATGGCAAGGATCAGGGCGAAGGCGGTGTTGCCGTGGGTCCCCGCCCGCACCGGATAGTCGGCCTTGGGCAGGAAGATCATGAACCGTTGGGCGAACGCCTCGCCCAGAGGCGCGAGGGCGGCCCTCCACCCGGGCGCGGCGGCATCCTCATTGCGGTAAAGCTCCCCCGCCAGCTTCAAAAGCCAAGCCCAGCCGTAGGGCCGCTCAAAGCCGCCCGATCGAGGCCGTCGCAAATAGGCCAGTTCGCCGGCGACGTTTTCCTGGGTGAACGCCCGGGAGAACCACGCCCGGATGGCCGGCGCCCGCGGCAGGTCTGGAAACAACCGCAGAAGCCTCGCCAACATCCAGTGGGAATGGACGCTGCTGTGCCAGTCGAAGCTGCCGTAAAAGATCGGGTGGAGTTCGCGGGGCGTGGCCGCGTCGGCCGCCGAGTCGAGGGCGTGGACAAGGATATTGGGATATTCCCGGCCGACGTGGCCAAGAGCGATGGCCGCCAGACGGTCGGCGAACGCGCGGTCGAGGGGGCCGCTCAAAACCGGAACGCCAAGAAATACATCAGACCCACATTGGCGGTCAGCACGATCAAGGCGGTGGGCGCCTGCGCCCGGATCACCGCGCCGGGGGGCAGGCCCAGAAGCGCGGTCGGGATGATATTGTGCGAGGCCATGGGCGTCATCAAGGTTCCGCAATAACCCGAAAGCATGCCAATCGAACCGACGATCGCCGGATTGCCGCCGAAGGCGCGGACGATCAGCGGGCAGCCGATCCCCGCGGCGAGCACCGGGAAGGCGGCGAAGGCGTTGCCCATGATCATGGTGAAGAGCGCCATGCCCACGCAAAAGACCGCGACCACCGCAAGACGATCCGCGTGCGGCAGGGCGTGGCCGATCAGCCCGCCGATCGCCTGTCCCACCCCGGCGGCGGCGAACACCGCGCCAAGGGCGGCGAGGAGTTGGGGCAGGATCGCCGCCCAGCCGACCTGATCGACAAGCCGCCGTCCTTCCTGTGGCATGGCCCCGGGCGGCGGGCGAAACATGGCCAGGGCGACGGCGGCGGCCACCACGGTCCCCAGCGCCATGGAGATCACCGTCACCTGTTTGACTTCCACCAGCGGCGCGCCGCCGACCTCGATCCATGGCAGCGCCAGCGTTCCGGCGAGGGTCACCACCGGAACGATGAGGATCGGCACGAAGAGCCGGTCCCCAAACCGCGCGGCGCTCGCCTCGCGCTGACCGGACGTGGTGGTCGCAACCCGCGACGCTCCAAGCCCGAGGCCGCCGATCGCCACCATCGCGATCGCCAGGACGCCCGAGCCGAACGACCCCAGCCGGTCGCCGGCAAGGAAACTCGCGGCGAACAGGCCCCAGAACGCCGTCGCCCGCCACCGCTTGGGGTTGCCCCGATCTCGCGCCGACGTGATCGCGACGACGGCGAAAAAGGCGCCGACGATGAGGTAGACCGCGCGAACCCCGATCATCGGGCGCGCCCTTGACCGAGGCGGGCGTCGAGACGCCGGAGTCTGGCCGCGTGCACGGCAAAGGCGACAAGCGCTGTCGGGATCGCCCAAAGGGCGATGGCGAGCGGCGGGGCGCGGACGCCGTTCTGCTCGAGCACGGCCTGGATGAGCAGGACCGATCCCAAGGCGATGAAGATGTCCTCGCCGAAAAAGGCGCCGATGTTGTCGACCGCGGCGGCGTGGGCGCGGATCAGATCCCGGGACGCCGCGCCCCCCTTTCCGCCGGTATCCGCCGCCGCCTCGGCCATCGGCGCGATGAGGGGGCGGACCATGGTCGCCTGTCCGCCGAGCGAGAGGAGCCCAAGCGCGGCGGTCAGCTGTCGCGCGGCGAGGTAGGCGATGAGCAGCCGCCCCGGCGAGAGGCCCGCCAGCCGCGCGGCCAGGGTGCGCGCCCGCGCCTGAAGTCCGAAGCGCTCCAGAAGCCCGATCAGCGGCAGGATCAGGAAAACCACGCTGATATAGCGAGCGTCGTTGAACCCCTTGCCGATCAGGCTGACGATCGCCACCACGTCCATCCCTCCCGCCAGTCCGGTGACGATCGCCGCGGCCGTGACCACCACCAGCGGGTTGAGCCGCGCGGCCAAACCGATCAGGATCACCGGTATGCCGAGCAGGCTGAGCAGGTGCGACATGGCTTCCTCCCGTTTCACCGCGGCGGCGACCGCATGGCCTTGATCCGGCCGTTCGCGCGGGGCGACACGAACGATCTCTACCGCATCGCCCTGGCCACCGGCGACAGCGGCGGCGACGCGGCCCCCCTCCATGACGATCCACGGCTGGTCGGCGATGTCTACGCCGCGCCGTACGCCGCCCTGAGCCCCGCCACCGCCTTCGTCGCCGAAGACCGCGAGGGCGTGGCCGGCTACATCGTCGGCGCGATCGATACGCGCGCCTTCGAGGAGAGTCTCGAGAGGCAATGGTGGCCGCGGTTGCGCGCGCGACACCCCGACCCGTCGGCCGTCGCCCACGACGCCTGGACGCCGGACCAGAGGCTGGCGTGGCTGATCCACCATCCCTGGCCGGCGCGCGCCGACCTGATCGCCCGCTTCCCGTCACACCTCCACATCAACCTGCTTCCGCGCCTTCAGGGCCGGGGGATGGGGCGGCGGCTGATGGATCATTGGCTGACGCTCGCCCGCTCGATGGGCTCACCGGGCGTCCATCTGGGCGTGAGCGCCGCCAACGCCCGGGCGATCGCCTTTTATCGCGCCCGCGGTCTGGAGACTCCCGCCCTGGCCAAGCCGCCCCCTCGGGGGGTGATCTGGTTCGTGAACCCGTTTCAGCCGATCGGGTCGGGGCCGCACCAGCCGGGGAGATAGCTGGCGTCCCGGGATTTCGCGAGGGTCACCGACCGCTTCAGGGCGCCCTTGAAGTCCTTGTCCACCGCCTTGGCCTTGATCCGGCGGCGCAGGAAATCGGCCCACAGAAACTCGGCGAAGGGGGTGACGTCCTTGGCGAACCCGCCGGCGTGGCGAAGATCGCCGGCGAGGCTCCGGAAGGGATCGTCCCGAAGCTTGTCGATCGATGCGGGAATGGCGTCGAAATCCGTGCGTCGCCCCTCGGTGTCGTAGGGGTGGCA
>JBDTKQ010000225.1:0-2948 GCA_039935235.1 Caulobacteraceae bacterium | reverse complement strand
CGATGGCTACTATTCCGAGACCTTCCTGAGCGACTATGTGGCGCGTTTCGCTCCGTTCGACCCGTGGGTGCGTGGGGCGGTAGCCCTCGGTTTGGTCAACAGAATTTCGACCGGCGAGCGCTGCACGCCGACGCGCGAGTACGAGCGCGGCGTATTCTACAACGAGTTCCTGCGCTCCTACGGCGACGACACCTACTACTGTATTGGCGGTGTATTTACCTCGGCCGGTGGTGAGGGGAGGATCGGCATTCATCGTGGACGTTCGCAGGCCGCGTTCACCGATGAGGATGCCCGCCGGATGGAGTGTCGCGGAGACGATCTTCGACGGCTCTTGGCCGTTCGAGGGGAACTGGCGTCCGTGCGCCGCGCCGCGCGAATTTCGAGCGAGGCCTGGGACGTCGTCGGCTTGGCGTCCATCGTCGTGCGAGGCGACGGATTCATCGTCCAGCTAAACGCGGCCGCCGAGACGGTGCTGAGGCGGGAGGTCGGTCTATCGGCGAAGGGCGGCCTGTTGCGCGCCGGGGGGCTTCATCTGGCGACGGCGGTTGCGGCGGCTACGGCGTCACGCGAGCCCATCGGCGCCACTGTCGCTGTTGCCGCTGGGCCGAGCGCTTCACCGTTTCTGGTGACCGTCATGCCGTTGCGCGGACACTCCGGCCCAGCGTTGGCCCTGGTGCTGTTCGCCGACCCTCTCTCCCCCGATACTTCGGTGGCGCCCCGGCTTCGATCCTTGTTTGGCCTGACCGCGCATGAGGCCGCCGTGGCCGCCGAGATTGCCCAAGGCTTCTCCCTCGAACGGATCGCCCGGGCGCGCGGGATCACGGTGAACACCGTCAAGGCGCAGTTGAAAACTTTGTCCTCAAAGATGGATTGCCACCGCCAATCGGAGGTCACGGCCAAGGTCCGCGACCTCGCGCCGATCGCGGGCAGCTGACGAATTCGGCGGCGGGAGTTCCATTCCGTTCGCGGCTGAGCCTCGAGCCGACGTGCGCGGAAAGCGCAGTCGAGCGGATTTCGCTTGCATTTATGTTCCTTCTTTGTTCCTTTGAAGACGCGCCCGTCATCGTGGCGCGAATTTGGGCTGGGAGGCTCGATCATGACCCAACGGAATTTGACCAGGATGAGCCTGGTCGCACTCTTCTCGTTCGTCTGCGCCGGAGCGGCCGTCGCCGCGCCGGCGGGGCCGCCGGTGTCGCAGGTCTGTCAGGCGGACTTTCAGAAACTGTGCCCTGACGCCAAGGTCGTTCGCGGAGCGGTGATGCGGTGCGTCAAGGTTCGCCTGAACGATGTTTCCGCCGAATGCGGCGCGGCGGTGAAGGCGGCGCAGGAGAAGAACGCGGCCCGCAAGGCGGCCAAGCTCGCCGCGGCAAGCCCCGCGGCCAAGGGGGCGAGCCAGTAGCCGCACGGTGGCGCCGCCGACCGCGAGGCTGGCGGCGCCTCTCTCCGGAACGGTCTGATTTTCGCCTGCCGCCCGCCTGGATGCGGGGGGCGGTTCATTGACTTTGGGCGGGTATGGCCTATGTCTGGTCTCGCCCGAGTCCCGGTTCCGCGCGCGCATCTTTCGCACCGGACGATCCGGCCGCTCTTCGCACTTCAAGGCATGACAGATTTTTCCGACCTGGGCTTGAGCGCCCCGACCCTCCAGGCGGTCGCCGACACCGGCTATACCGTCGCCACCCCCATTCAGGCCCAGGCCATACCAGTCGTGCTCGCCGGACGCGACGTTCTGGGAATCGCCCAGACCGGCACCGGCAAGACCGCCGCCTTCACCCTGCCGATGATCGACAAGCTGGCCGCCGGCCGCTCAAAGGCGCGGATGCCGCGCTCGCTGGTCATCGCTCCCACCCGTGAGCTGGCCGATCAGGTGGCCATGGCCTTCGGCAAATACGCCAAGGGCCAGAAGCTCTCGTGGGCGCTGCTCATCGGCGGCGTCTCGTTCGGCGATCAGGAAATGAAGCTCGACCGGGGGGTGGACGTGCTCATCGCCACGCCGGGGCGGCTTCTCGACCATTTCGAGCGCGGCAAGCTGTTGCTCACCGGCGTTCAGATCCTGGTCGTCGACGAGGCCGACCGCATGCTCGACATGGGGTTCATCCCCGACATCGAGCGCATCTTCAAGATGACCCCGGCCAAGAAGCAGACCCTGTTCTTCTCGGCGACCATGCCGCCGGAGATCACCCGGCTGACCAAACAGTTCCTCCACGATCCGGTGCGCATCGAGGCCTCGCGCCCGGCGACCACGGCGGAAAACATCGCCCAGCACCTGGTGCGGGTGCCGTCCGCCGACCCGGGAACCAAGCGCCTTGCCCTGCGCACCCTCGTGGGCGCCGCCAATGTCAAGAACGGCATCGTCTTTTGCAACCGCAAGTCGGAAGTCGACGTGGTCGCCAAGTCGCTGAGAAAGCACGGCTTCGACGCCTCGCCGATCCATGGCGACCTCGATCAGAGCATGCGCACGCGCACCCTGGAGGCCTTCCGCAAGGGCGAGCTGAAGCTGCTCGTCGCCTCCGACGTCGCCGCCCGCGGCCTCGACATCCCCGACGTCAGCCACATCTTCAACTACGACGTTCCCCACCACGCCGACGACTATGTCCACCGCATCGGCCGCACCGGCCGGGCGGGGAAATCGGGCGACACCTTCATGCTGGTCACCCCGGCCGACGGCCGATCGCTGGACAAGGTGCTCAAACTGATCGGCAAGGCCCCCGACGAGGTCATCCTCGATGTCGACTGGAGCCAGGCCACGGCCGGCGCCCGGGTGCGCGGCGAGCGCGGCCGGCCGGAACGCTCCGCCTCCCCACGCGGGCGCGATCGCGGTCGCGGCCGGCCGGCGTCCGAAACGTCCGTGGCGTCCATGGAACCCTTGGTCCAGACCGCGCCGGCCGCCCCCGCCCCCGCCCCCGTGGCTGCTGAACCGGTCCGCGGCGCCGCCGAGGTGACCGCGCCGG
>JBDTKQ010000224.1:0-4882 GCA_039935235.1 Caulobacteraceae bacterium | reverse complement strand
GGTGATGCCGGAAACCGGCGGCTTCACCACCGGCGGGGCGGTGTCGGCCCCCATCGCCGGCCGGATCATCGCGCGCATCGCCCCCCTGCTCCACGCCCGCCGCACGCCCGCTTCCGCCGACGAGCCTCCGCAAGGTCGCGGCAAGGACGACGTCGATCCGGCGATCCTCGCGGGGCTCGACCGGTGAGCGCCGCCCGCCGCCTCTCCGATCTGGTCCAGCGCGACATGGCCGACGACCCCATGATCCGCGGGGTCACCGCCGACTCCCGCAAGGTCGAGGCCGGCTGGCTGTTCGCCGCCCTCCCCGGAGCGAGCGTCGACGGCAAGAGCTTCATCCCCGCCGCCCTCGAGCGCGGCGCCGCTGCGGTGATCGCCGGCGACGAGGTGGGCGGCCTTGGCGCGCCGCTGGTCAAGGTCCACGACCCGCGCCGCGCCTACGCCCTTGCCGCCGCCGCCTTTTACGGCCGCCGCCCGGAAACCTGCGTCGCGATCACCGGCACCAACGGCAAGACCTCGGTGGCCACCTTCTGCCGGCAGATCTTCGAAGCGTGCGGCCGCGCCGCGGCGAGCATGGGCACCCTTGGGGTCACCGCCGGGTCCGACCAGCTCACGCCGCCGGGCCTCACCACGCCGGACGCCGCCGACGTCGCCCGCCTCCTCGCCGACCTGGCGGACCGCGGGGTGACGCACCTGGCCCTCGAGGCCTCGTCCCACGGCATCGACCAGCGTCGCCTCGACGGGGTGACGCTCAAGGCCGCCGGCTTCCTCAACCTCACCCAGGATCACCTCGACTATCACGGCACCATGGGCGCCTATCGCGCGGCCAAGCTGCGCCTGTTCGACACCCTGCTGCCGCGCGGCGCGACCGCCGTGCTCAACGCCGACAGCGAGGCTTTTCCCGCCTTCGCCGCCGCCGCCGTCGCCGGCGGCATGAGCCTGATGACCGTGGGGGCCATGGGCGAGGGCCTGACCCTCGCCGGCCGCGTCGCGCGGCCGGGCGGACAGAGGCTCAAGGTGATCGCGTGGGGCCGCCCCTATGAGATCGACCTGCCGCTGGCCGGCGCATTTCAGGCGGCCAACGCCCTTGTCGCCGCCGGATTGTGCATCGCCGCGGGGGAAAAGGTCGCCCCCGTCCTCGCCGCCCTCGAGACCCTCGCCGGGGCGCCCGGGCGCCTGCAACATGCCGCGACCGGGCCGCGCGGAGGCGAGGCCTTCGTCGACTACGCCCACACCCCCGACGGCCTTTCCGCGGTGCTCGGCGCCCTGCGCCCGCACGCGCCCGGGCGGCTGATCGTGGTCTTCGGGGCCGGCGGCGACCGCGACAGGGCCAAGCGCCCGCTGATGGCGGCGGCGGTCGGCGCCCTGGCCGACATCGCCATCGTCACCGATGACAACCCCCGCTCCGAAGACCCCGCCGCCATCCGCGCCGAGGTCCTCGCCGGGGCGTCCCGCCTCCTCGAGATCGGCGACCGCCGCGCCGCCATCCGCCACGCCGCCTCCCTGCTCGGGGCCGGCGACATCCTCGTGGTCGCCGGCAAGGGCCACGAACAGGGCCAGACCGTCGGCGCCGTCACCCACCCCTTCGACGACCTCGCCGAAACGAAGGCGGCGCTCCGGTGAGCCCTTCTCCCCTTGCGGGAGAAGGTGGCCGCCAAAGGCGGTCGGATGCGGGGTCGCGACTCCTATCGGCCCGAGGGAACGGCCGCCGCCGCCCGGATCGCGGCCAATACCTCGTGCGGTCTTGCCTCGATCTGGGCATTGGCGAATCGGAGGACCGTGAATCCCTCGCCGCGCAACCACCTGTCGCGCTCCGCATCGTGGGCGCTGTCCTCATGGGTCGGTCCATCGGCTTCCACGATCAGGCGATGGCGAAAGCAGATGAAGTCGGCGATGTACCGACCGACGGGAACCTGGCGGCGGAATTTCAGATCGCCCAACCGGCGGTCGCGGAGTACGTCCCACAAGGTCCGCTCGCTCGTGACCGGTTCGCGTCGCATGGCTTTGGCGAAGCGGAGAAGGCGGGATTTGTCGGCGGCCATTGGGGAAGGGTGGCAGGAACCGGGAGGGATCGCGACCCCTCATCCGCCCCGCTCGCGCGGGCCACCTGCTCCCGCGAGGGGAGAAGGAGATGACGCTGTGGACCTCCGCCGAGATCGTCGCCGCCACGGGCGGGAGGCTGCATGGCGACCCGTTCGCCGCGGCCGGGGTTTCCATCGATTCCCGCGACCTTTCACCCGGCGATCTCTTCGTGGCGCTGAACGCGGGGCGGGACGGGCACGACTTCGCGGCCGGCGCGCTGGCGGCCGGCGCGGCGGGGGCTCTTCTCGCCCGGCCGGCGACGGAGCCGGCGGTGATCGTGGCCGACACCCTTCACGCCCTCGAACGCCTCGGCGAGGCGGCGCGCGTCCGGGCCACCGGGGCCAAACGCGCGGCCGTCACCGGCTCGGTGGGAAAGACCTCCGTCACCCAGGCGGTGCGAGCCGGCCTCGACCTGGCGGCGGCGAACGGCGAGGGCGGCGCCCACAGCTCGGTGAAATCCTACAACAACCACATCGGCGTCCCCCTCACCCAGGCGCGGATGCCGGCGGACACGCGCCGGGCGGTGTTCGAGATCGGCACGAACCATGCCGGCGAGATCGCCCCCCTCTCGCGCCAGGTGCGCCCCCACGCCGCCGCCGTGACCATCGTCGAGGCGGTGCATGTGGAGAACTTCGCCGACGGCGAGGCCGGCGTGGCGGCGGAAAAGGCGCAGGTCTTCGCCGGCCTCGAGCGCGGCGGAGCGGCGGTGCTCAACGCCGACAACCGCTGGTTCGACTATCTGAAGGCCGAGGCCCGCCGCGCCGGCGCCCGGCCGCGCGTCTTCGGCGCCGCAAGGGGCGCCGACGCCCGCCTCACCCGCTTTTCCCCGGCGCCCGGCGGAGCGTCGGTGGCGGCGACGATCGACGGGCGTCACGTGGAGTTTCCCATCCGCCAGTCGGCCGCCCATTGGGGGCCGATGAGCCTGTGCGCCCTCTTGCTGATGCAGGCCCTCGAGGTCGACCTCGACACCGCCATCGCCGCCCTGAGCGCCTTCGAGCCGCTGGACGGGCGGGGGGCCGAGCGGCGGATCGTCCTGGCCGCCGGCGGAACCGTCACGCTGATCGACGAGAGCTATAACGCCAGCCCGGTTTCGGTGGCCGCGGGGTTGGCGGCGCTGGGCGCGCGGCGCGGACGCAGGATCGCCGCCCTCACCGACATGCTGGAACTGGGCGCGGCGGGCGCCGATCTCCATGCCGCCCTCGCCCCCGCCGTCGCCGCCGCGCGGATCGATCTGGTGTTCTGCGCCGGTCCCCTCATGCGCGCCCTGTTCGACGCCCTCCCGGCCGAGCGCCGCGGCGAATGGCGGCCGGACGCCGACGCCCTCGCCTCCGCCCTCGCCGCCGCCCTGCGCCCCGGCGACGTGGTGATGATCAAAGGCAGCAAGGCCTCGCGGGCGTCCGCGCTGGTGGCGGCGGTTTCGGCCATGGGAGAGGCGTGATGGGTTTCCCTGTTCTCTCCCCCTCCCTCTCCCGACGGGAGAGGTAACGATATGCTCTACCTCCTCTACCAGTATCTCACCGCCCATCACCTCTACGTCCCCGGCGCCGGGCTGCTGAAATATCTGACCTTTCGCGGCGGAATGGCGGTGGCCACGGCGCAGCTGGTGGTCGTGCTCATGGGCTCGCGGTTCATCCGCTGGATGCAGGCCCGCCAGGGCAAGGGCCAACCGATCCGCGCCGACGGCATCGAGCGCCACATCCTGGAGAAGGCCGGGACCCCGACCATGGGCGGGCTGATGTTCCTGGCCGGGATCACCGTGGCCACCCTGCTGTGGGCGGATATGGGCAATGTCTATGTCTGGGCGGTGCTGATGGTGACCCTCGCCTTCGGGGCGCTGGGGTTCATGGACGACTACGCCAAGGTCACCAGACAGACCGTGGCGGGGATTTCCGGGCGTCTGCGCCTGCTGGTCGAGGCCGGCGTGGGAGTCGCGGCGGTTCTCCTGATGGTCGAGTTCGCCCAGCCCTCGCCGTCGCCCGGCGACGCCCACCTCGCCACCTCCCTGGCCTTTCCGGTGTTCAAGCACCTGCTGGTGAACCTCTCGTGGTTCTACCTGGCCTTCGGGGCCTTCATCATCGTCGGGGCGTCCAACGCGGTGAACTTCACCGACGGGCTGGACGGGCTGGCGACGGTGCCGGTGATGATCGCGGCCGCCACGTTCGGACTGATCGCCTATCTGGTCGGCAACTTCGTCTTCGCCAACTATCTGGAGCTCCATTTCGTCCCAGGCTCAGGGGAGATCGCCGTGTTCTGCGCGGCCATCGTCGGCTCGGGGCTCGGCTTTCTCTGGTACAACGCTCACCCGGCCAGGATCATCATGGGCGACACCGGCTCGTTGGCGCTGGGCGGCGGTATCGGCGCTGTGGCCGTGGCGACCAAGCACGAGATTGTGCTGGGCATCGTCGGCGGCTTGTTCGTCATGGAGACCGTCTCGGTGATCATCCAGGTCCAGTGGTTCAAACGGACCGGCCGGCGCATCTTCCTGATGGCCCCGATCCACCATCACTTCGAAAAGCTCGGCTGGTCCGAAAGCACCATCGTCACCCGCTTCTGGATCGTCGCGGTGATGCTGGCCATGGTCGGCCTGGCCACCCTGAAGCTGAGATGAGGGGCTGTGAGCGGCGCGCCATGATTGCGGTCGGCATCTTCGAGGGCAAAAGCGTCGCCGTCTTCGGCCTTGGCCGCAGCGGGCTGGCGGCTGCGCGCGCGCTGACCGCCGGCGGGGCCCGCGTCGTCGGCTGGGACGACAGCGACGCCAGCCGGGCGGCGGCGAAGGCGCAAGGACTGGCGCTCGAGGACCTCT
>JBDTKQ010000223.1:0-4992 GCA_039935235.1 Caulobacteraceae bacterium | reverse complement strand
CCGGTGCGCCCTTTACAACAAGGACGATCGCGCCGCGCGCGCCGGTCCCGGTCCGCGCTATCTGATGGGCGACCGGGCGGCGGATTTCGCCGACGGGTGAGGATTAGGGCTGATCGCCAATCCGTCCCGCTCCGCCTCGCCAACGATCGCCAGCTCCTTCGGTCGGATATCCGGCTCGGCGCTCAGCGTGCGCCGGACCGGGCCTCCGACAAAGGGCTAAGAGTCCGTTTGGAAATTCACGGGTGAGCATTTCTGCGTAGCAGATTGCCGCCAATGGCGACGAGGATCATGGCCTCGGAGACGTCGATGCGGGCCTCGTAGTCGCGGACGAGGCGGCGCCATCAGGTCATCCACCTGAAGCTCCGCTCGACCGCCCAGCGCCGAGGCAGAACCTCGAAGCCCTTTTGGTCATCGGACCGTCGGGCGCGGCCATGGTCGTAGACGACTTTGTGCGGGCCGTCGGCCATGCCGTGTCGTCCAAGGCTGTTCGTATACGGCCGGGCGTCATCAAGAGCGAGGAGTCGATGACGGCGCCGGCGCCGTAGGCCTCCAGATAGGCCTCCCAGTCGTGGAATTTCGGCGCGACATAGTAGGTCTCGGCGCCGTCCTGCTCGGCCTTCAGCAGCAATTCGTACTGGCCGTCCGGCTCCGCCGTGTCGATACGGAAGCGCCAATAGGGGCGGTTCAGATGCGGACCTGGGCCCGGCACGAACCGCCTCATGGCCTGGCCTGGCCAAGCTTGAACTGCAGCAAAAGCGGCGCACCGGGCCGATCAAAACCGACGTCGAACCCGAGCACGGCTTCGTGCAGCAGGTTCGGCAGGAACTGAACCGCCCGCAGCCCGACCGAGGCGAGGGCCAGCTCCGCCTCGCGGGTAACCCCGTAGCCGTAGGAGAATTCCGATAGGCGTTCGTGCAGTTCAACCGGCATGGCTAGGCCCCGGGCAGTTCGTAACGCATGATCTGGATGTCACCTTCGACAAGGCCAACCTCCAAGGCCTCGTTGATCAAGCCCGGCGCGGCCTCCAATTCGTCCAGCGTCGCATCGAACAATTCCCGTTGCTCGGCCGGCGGCACGTTGGGGATCAAGATCACCAGTCCGCCGTGGATCTCCTCTTCGGCGTAGAGCCGCCGGAAGTCCTTGGCGTTGTTGGTGACGAAGGTGAAGTCGCCCTCCTTGATCGGCGCCATCAGGTTCCAGTCCTGCACCCCGCTGAGGCCGCGGTAGTTGACGTGCGTCGCCTCATGGCCGCGCGCCTCCGCGACCTCCACCAGGGAAGTGTGCAGGCACTCGTCGATCAGGAATTTCACCCGGTCGCCGCCGCCTTGGTCCGGCCGGCCAGGGGGTCGCTCTTGCGAGTCACCCGACGGGTGCTTTTCACCTTCAGGCCCAGGTCGCTTAACGACTTTGGCCGACCGCGCCGCGGATGGGCGGCCACCCAGATGCGGGCCAGATCGAGTAGCCGCTCGGTGAGCTTGGGATAGCCCGAGAGCAGCTCCTGCGCCGTCGCGCCGGCGTCCAGCATCGCTGCGATCCCATAGACAGGGATGCGCGTGCCCTTGAACACAGGCTCGCCACCCAGGGTCGCCTTGTCCTTGGCGACGACGGCTTCCGCCGCCTCCAGGTCGCGCACACCCCGATCCACTTGCTTGCGGGCCTCGCCGACGTCCACGATCAGCAGTTCGTCGGCTTTCACCGTCTTAGCGGCCGGTTTGGCCGCGATCGCCACGAACAGCAGTTGGCGGCGCTCGGCCGACAAGGTGTCGCCGACCCCGCGCCAGACACGCAGACGCACCAGGTCCTCGCCGGTCAGGAAGCGGGGGGTCCGGTGGATGGCGCCGATGGGCGCCACGCGCGCCTTCGCCACCGGCTCGACGATGCGTTTGTCGATGGCGTTATGAACGGCCTTCAGCTTCAGGCCGCTGACGGCTCCGGCTTCGGCGGGGGTATAGAGGCGGGCGGCGTCGGCCATCTAATCAATCTCCTGGCAGAGAATGATAGGAGCGAACCGACTATTCTGCAATGGCGCGTCGGACCGCCTGTCGCTCAAGCCGATGACTTGACGAGAGTGTACTGCGTGAACCCTGCGCCTGGTGGGGGCGGACGAAGCGTACCGCGGGCGGCCCAATCCGCCAGAAGCCGACCCTGTTCGGGGTCGGTCTCGACTACGGTTTCGGCGAAGACGTCGAGTAGGTCAGCGAACTCCCCTACCTCGGCGACACCGGCGCGCTGCAGGATGATTGCGACGAAGGCGGCGAACTTGCCTTGAGCGGCTGCAAGGTCTGCCATAGACGGTGTGGTCATGGTCGCACCGGGCGATCGCGGCTAGCTGCGGCAGTCGCCCGGTTTGCGGCCGTTCTGGACGGGTTGCGGCTTTGCCGCGCCGGGCTCGGGGAGCGCCAGCAGAGGGCAGCGCGACCATTGCGCGCTCAGCAACGCTTTACCGCCTTGGCGAGGCAGGACGGGTCGATCAACGCGCCGCCACCGTCTGTTCGATGGCTCCGAAGATCGAGCGGCCGTCCGACCCCCGCATCTCGATGCGGACCGTATCGCCGGCCGTTAGGAACGGGGTGACCGGAGCGCCGCCGGCAAGCGTCTCCACTGTGCGCTGCTCGGCCAGGCACGAATAGCCGGCGCCGCCCTCGGCGACCGGCCGGCCGGGGCCGCCGTCCGGCCCGCGATTGGACACCGTGCCCGAGCCGACGATGCTCCCCGCCGCCAGACCGCGGGTTTTCGCGGCATGGGCGATCAGGGCGCCGAAGCCGAAGGTCATGTCCACGCCGGCGTCGGCGCGCCCGAACGCGACGCCGTTGAGTTCCACCCGCACCTCGCCATGGAGCCTGCCCTCCCGCCACGCGGCGCCGAGCTCATCGGGTGTCACGGCCACCGGCGAGAACGCCCCCGCCGGCTTCGACTGGAAGAATCCGAAGGACTTGGCCAGTTCGGCGGGGATCAGGTTTCGCAACGACACGTCGTTGGCCAGCATGACCAGGCGCACGCGAGCCAGCGCCTCGGGCGCCGTCGCTCCGGCCGGCACGTCGCCGACGATCGCCGCCACCTCGGCCTCGAAGTCGGCTCCCCAGGCCTCGTCGGCCAGCGGGATGGCGTCGCGGGGGCCGAGGAATCCGTCGGACCCACCCTGATACATCAACGGATCGGTCCAGAAGCTCCCCGGCATTTCCGCCCCGCGCGCGCGGCGCACCAGCGCCACATGGTTCACATAGGCCGACCCGTCGGCCCATTGGTAGGCGCGCGGCAAGGGACTGGCGGCGTCGTGCTCGTGAAAGCGCATGCGCGGGATCGACCCGTGGTCGAGGCTTTCCGCCACCCCCGCGAGCAGGGGCGCGCACCGCTCCCAGTCGTCGAGCGCCGCCTGCAGCGTCGGGGCGACGCCGTCCGCCGGGGCGAACCACGCCAGATCGCGCGACACCACGACGAGCACCCCGTCGCGCCCCCCCGTGAGCGAGGCCAGCTTCACGCCGGTTTGGTCCCGGGGATCACGCCGCGCCGTATCTGGTCGGCCTCGATGCTCTCGAAGAGGGCGCGGAAATTGCCCTCGCCGAAGCCCTCGTTGCCCTTGCGCTGGATCATCTCGAAGAAGATCGGACCGATCATGTTGCGGGTGAAGATCTGCAACAGGAGCCCCTGCCCCTCGGTCGGGGCCCCGTCGACGAGGATGCGGTCCGCCCGCAGGCGCTGGAGATTCTCCCCGTGGCCCGGCACGCGGGCGTCGAGTTGTTCATAATAGGTGTCGGGGCTCTCCTGGAACTCGACCCCACGCGCGCCCATGGTCTCCACCGCGTGATAGATATCGCGGGCGCCAAGGGCGATATGCTGGATTCCCTCGCCCTTGTAGTCCCTGAGAAACTCCTCGATCTGCGAATGTTCGTCCCGGCTTTCGTTCAGGGGAATGCGGATCTTGCCGCACGGGCTGGTCATCGCCTTGGAGATCAGGCCCGTCTGGGTCCCCTCGATGTCGAAATAACGGATCTCACGGAAGTTGAAGACCCGCTCGTAGAAGTCCGCCCAATGAGCCATCCGCCCGCGATGGACGTTGTGGGTGAGGTGATCGATGTAGGTCAGGCCGACATCGGCCACGTCCCGGCGGGCCCCCTCGATGGGCGTGAAGTCCACATCGTAGATGCCCCGCGCGCCGTAGCGGTCGATCAGATAGAGGTGCGAGCCGCCGATTCCCTCGATCGCCGGGATGTTCAGCTCCATCGGCCCGACCGGGCCGGCCACCGCCGTCGCCCCTCGTTCCACCGCCAGCTTCAGCGCCTTGGCCGCGTCACGCACGCGGAAGGCCATGGCGTTGGCCGAGGGGCCGTGGTCGGCGCGGAACGCCGCCGGCTGCCCCGCCGGCTCCATATTGAGGATGAAATTGATGTCGCCCTGCGCGAACCGCAGGACATTCTTCGACCGATGGCGGGAGATGGCGGAAAATCCCATCAGTTCGAACAGGCCCTTGAGGCGTTCGGGCTCGGGGGCGGTGAACTCGACGAATTCGAATCCGTCCGTGCCGAGGGGGTTGTCGAACAGGTCGCCGGCGACCTTCGTGGGGGCATTCATGGCGGGTCTCCTTGCAGCTTCATTGTGCCAGTGCGAACGCCTTTGCGGAAGGGCGCCCCGGCTGCTAGCAGAACGCGCCAGCCCGCACCCGGGGGCGCCGGGAGCCTTCCATGCTGCGACGTCTCTATGACCGGGTGCTCAGGCTGTCCGCCTCGCGCCACGCCCTCGCCGCCCTTGTGATCGTCGCCTTCGCCGAAAGCTCGTTTTTTCCCGTGCCGCCGGACCTCATGCTCGCGCCCATGGTGCTGGCGAAACCCGGGCGTGCGTGGCTCTACGCCGCCGCCTGCACCGCCGCCTCGGTGGTCGGCGGGATGCTCGGCTACGCGATCGGCTACTATGCGGCGCCCGCCGGCGAGTGGATCCTCGCCCACATGGGCCTCGCCGGCGGTCTGACCCAGTTCCGCTGCCAGTACGCGCGGTTCG
>JBDTKQ010000222.1:0-4775 GCA_039935235.1 Caulobacteraceae bacterium | reverse complement strand
CGAACACATTGCGCTGGATGAGATAGCGACCGGCGAACCACGCCAGTCCCGCGGCGATCGCTCCGCCGGTGACGTTGCGCAGGGCCTGAAGCCTCCCGCGCCGGGCGATCGGGATCACCTTCGCCAGCAGAAGCTGGAACGCCACCGACTGCGGACCGGAGAACAGGCCCAGCAGAAACAGGAAGGTGAGGATCGCCACGAGAAGGGGAAATCCGTGGAGGACGAATCCGGCGACGGCCACGCCGAGAATCTGAATGCGCATCAGCGTGCCCATCAGCATGGCCACGGGAAGCACGCGCTTGCGGTGCTCGATCTGGGTCGCGCCGATGACCGGTGACACCACTCCGCCCAGCTGCTGAAGCGACTGGCCGAGGCCGACGACAAAGTCCGAGCCGGACAGAAGATGGAGGTAGGCGGGCAGGAAGGTGGGGGCGTTGAACAGGCGAAAGCCGGTCATGCCCAGCATGCCGTGAAGAAAGTGGCCGGCGAAATTTCGCGGCAGGTTCTTCCACACGAACCGCTCGTACTCGGCCTCGGCGGCCTCGAGGTCCGGTTCCGCGGCCACCTCCTGCAACCCCTGCGACACGTAAGCCACCTCCCTCGCGGGTCCTCGTATCAGGATTCCCCGAGCGCGAAAGGCGAACGTGACCGGCAGGCCGGGGCCGACCCCATTGACTTGGCCCCCTCCCCCGCACATCCCGGTCTCGCGGCGAACGGGAGCGGTTTTGGTCATGGGCAAGGTCTATGAGCGGCTGGACGGGAGGCTCACCACCTTCATCCGGCGCCAGAAGGTGTTCTTCGTCGCCACCGCGCCGCTTGCCGCGGACGGCTGCGTCAACCTCTCCCCCAAGGGCTACGATAGTCTCGCGATCATTGACGAGCGAACCGTCGCCTGGCTCGATCTGGGGGGTTCGGGGATCGAGACTCTCGCCCATGTCAAGGAAAACGGCCGCATCACCCTGATGTTCTGCGCCTTCGAGGGTGCGGCGGGCATCCTCAGGATCCATGGGCGCGGCGAGGCCATCGGCATGGACGAACCGGGGTTCGCCGAGCTCCTCACGCTGTTCCCGGGTTTCCGTCGGGCCAGGTCCATCGTCAAGATTCGGATCACCCGGATTGCCGACAGTTGCGGCTGGGGCGTGCCTTTCTATGAGTTCAAGGGCGAGCGCGATCAGCTCAAGCGCTACGGCGACAACATCGCCGACGACGAGTGGCCCGGCAAGTTTTACGCCGGCAACGGCAAGTCCATCGACGGCCTGCCGGGGTTCGTCCGCCCGGAGAAACTTCCCGTCAGTTGAACACCTCGAAGAGGCCGGCCCCGCCCTGGCCCCCGCCGATGCACATGGTGACCACGGCGTGCTTCACGTTGCCGCGACGGCGCCCTTCCTGAAGGATGTGGCCCGAAAGCCGCGCGCCCGTCATGCCGAAGGGGTGGCCGATGGCGATCGAGCCGCCGTTGACGTTGTACTTTTCCGGATCGATGCCCAGCGTGTCGCGGCTGTACAGGCATTGGCTGGCGAAGGCCTCGTTCAGCTCCCACAGATCGATGTCGTCGACCTTCAGGCCATGGCGCTCAAGCAGGCGCGGGATCGCGAACACCGGACCGATGCCCATCTCGTCGGGCGCGCAGCCGGCGACCGCCCAGCCCTTGAACACGCCCAGCGGCTTGAGCCCCCGGCGCTCGGCCTCCTTGGCCTCCATGATGACCACCGCCGCGGCGCCATCGGAGAGTTGGGAGGCGTTGCCGGCGGTGATGAACTTGCCCTCGCCGCGCACGGGCTGGAGTTTGGCGAGGCCTTCGGCGGTCGTGTCAGGGCGGTTGCACTCGTCGCGGTCGACGACATAGTCGACGATGCTCTCGGCCTTGGTTTCCTTGTCGACCACCTTCATCCTGGTCTTCATCGGCACGATCTCGTCACGGAACTTGCCGGCCTGCTGCGCGGCGGCCATGCGCCGTTGCGATTCCAGGGAATACTCGTCCTGGGACTCGCGGGAGACCTTGTAGCGCTCGGCGACGATATCGGCGGTGTCGATCATCGGCATGAAGATGTCGGGATACATCTCGGTCAGATGCGGATCGTTGTTCTCGCGCGGGCCGGCGCTTCCGGGAAAGCTGATCGACTCGACCCCGCCGGCCACCACGCAATCGGCCCCGTCATCGATCACATAGCGCGAGGCCATGGCGATCGACTGCAGCCCGGAGGAACAGAAACGGTTGATCGTCACCCCTCCGGTGGTGATCGGCAGGCCGGCGAGCAGGGCGGCGTTGCGGCCCGGGTTGCTGCCGCCGTGGGCGCAATTGCCGAGGAAGCAGTCCTCGACCGCCGCAGGTTCGACGCCCGACTTTTGCACCGCGTGCTTGATCGCGTGCGCGGCCATCGACACGGTCGGCGTTATGTTGAAACCGCCGCGACCGGATTTGGCCAGGCCCGTCCGGGCATAGGAGACGATCACCGCTTCACGCATGGTTGTGGGATTCCTTCGAGGGCTCAAGGTCGACTGAACCTTTGTCATACTGCCGTTGATCGCCAGCGCAAGGCCGCCGGCGGTCGCCGACCCCTCGACGACGATAATCACAAGGGGCTCCCGCCGCTTTGCGGGCGACTCAGCCTCGGGCCGATCGCGCCGCGGTCTTGGCGGGCGCCGCGCCGAGACGCGCGATCAGGGCGTCGTATTCGTCCCACAGGCCTTGCGGCAGGCGGTCGCCGAACTTCTCGTAGGCGGGCGGGATGAGGGCGGCCTCCTCGCGCCACACGGCGGGGTCGACGGTGAGGAGAATATCGAGGTCGCCTGGCGTCAGACCGAGGCCTTCCACGTCGAGGGACCCGGGCGCGGGACCCCGGCCGATGGGGGTGTCGACCGCGCAGGCAACGCCATCGAGGCGCTCGACGATCCATTTGAGCACCCGGCTGTTGTCGCCGAACCCCGGCCAGACAAACCGGCCGCGCGCGTCTTTTCGGAACCAGTTGACGAAGAAAATTCGGGGAAGTTTCGCCGGATCGGCGGCGGCCCCGATCCTGAGCCAATGATCGAAATAATCGCCCATGTTGTAGCCACAGAACGGCAGCATGGCGAAGGGGTCGCGCCGCAACTGGCCGATCTTGTTTTCCGCCGCCGCGGTGCCTTCGGAAGCGACGTTGGAGGCCAGAAACACCCCGTGGCGCCAGTCGAACGCCTCGGTCACCAGGGGGACCGCGCTAGCCCGCCGTCCGCCGAACAATATGGCCGAGATCGGTACGCCGGCGGGGTCTTCCCACTCGGGCGCGATCGAGGGGCACTGGCCGGCGGGGGCGGTGAATCGCGCGTTCGGGTGGGCCGCGGGGTGGCCGTGGCCCGGCGACCACGGCTGACCCTTCCAGTCGGTAAGGCCGGCGGGGGGCGTGGGGGTCAGTCCTTCCCACCAGACATCGCCGTCGGCGGTGAGGGCGACATTGGTGAAGATGCAATTGGCCGAAAGGCAGGCGATGGCGTTGGCATTGGTCGCCTCGCCGGTGCCGGGGGCGACGCCGAAGAAACCGGCCTCGGGATTGATCGCATGGAGCCGGCCGTCGGGGCCAAAGCGCATCCAGCAGATATCGTCGCCAACGGTCTGCGCCGTCCACCCGGGGAGCGTCGGCTGGAGCATGGCCAGATTGGTCTTGCCGCAGGCGCTCGGGAAAGCGGCCGCCAGATAGTGACTGCGTCCCTCCGGCGAGGTCAGCTTGAGGATGAGCATGTGCTCGGCCAGCCACCCCTCGTCGCGGGCCATGACCGAGGCGATGCGAAGGGCGTAGCATTTCTTGCCCAAAAGGGCGTTGCCTCCATAGCCCGAGCCGTAGGACCAGATCTCTCGCTCGTCGGGGAAATGGACGATGTATTTGGTCTCGTTGCACGGCCAGGCGACGTCGGTTTGGCCAGGCGCCAGGGGCGCGCCCACCGAATGGACGGCGGGGACGAAAAAGCCATCGTCGCCGATGGCGTCGAGCGCCGCCTTGCCCATGCGGGTCATGATCCGCATGGAGACCGCGACATAGGCGCTGTCGGTGATCTCCACGCCCAGGGCGCTGATCGGTGATCCCAGCGGCCCCATGCAGAAGGGAACGACGTACAGGGTCCGCCCCCTCATGCAGCCGTCGAACAGTTCGAGCAGCTCGGCGCGCATGACTTTGGGCTCGCGCCAGTTGTTGGTCGGGCCGGCGTCCACCTTGTTGGCCGGACAGATGAAGGTGCGGCTCTCGACCCGCGCGACGTCCTTGGGATCGGAGGCGGCGTAGAAGGAATTTGGACGTTTGGCGGGGTTCAGCCGCTTCATCGTGCCGGCGCGCACCAGCTCGTCGGTCAGCGCCTCCCACTCGGCTTGCGAGCCGTCGCACCAGTGAACTTTGTCCGGTTTGGCGAGGGCGGCGATGCGCCGGACCCAGGCGACCAGGCGGGGGTGGTTCGTGGGCGCCGGTTCCAGACCCGGAATCGCCCGTGTATCGATCGAGGTTACGCCGTCCGGCATTCGCCCACCGTTGCTGCGCCCCGCGACTTGCGGGACTGGTCACGCCACGAGCCGCCGGGGCTCCCCGAACGCTCAGTCCTAAGCCGGATAGCCCCTTACCGCAACGATGCGTTGAGGGCCGCGAGAGCCAGGGAACCCGGCCCGAGCTCCGCGTCCCCCAGTGAATTGAGCGGGACCTCGACGGTTCCCAGATAGTGATGCAGGTCCTCGGCGTCAGGGTCGATGTAGATCAGGCCGGTGACGATCTCGCCGCGCGACTGGTGCGTCTGGAGGTGACCGACCGCCGCGCCCC
>JBDTKQ010000221.1:0-8602 GCA_039935235.1 Caulobacteraceae bacterium | reverse complement strand
ACGGTGGAGGCGATGAACCCGCCACCGAGCAGGCGCGTTGGATCGGCGGCGTCATAGAGCACACAGGCCTGCCCCGGGGCGACGCCTTCTTCGGGACGGTCGAAGACGACGGCCGCCGCGTCATCGGTCCAGCGCAAACGAGCCGGCGCCGGTTCGCGGGTGGAGCGGACCCGGGCGAGAACCGGCAGGTCACGCGCGGCGGCCGCCATGATCGACGGATCGTCGCCCAGCCAGTTGGTTTCTTTCAGGCGCAGGGCGGCGGTGAGGAGGGCCTCGCGCGGGCCGACGATCACCGCGCGGCGGGCCGCGTCGAGCCGGACCACGAACAGCGGATCGCCCACCGCCACCGCCAGCCCACGCCGCTGACCGACGGTGAACCGCGCGACCCCCTGGTGACGTCCCAAGACCCGCCCGTCGACATGGACGATCTCGCCTGCCGCGGCGGCGTCCGGGCGAAGGCGGTCGATCACCGTGGTGTAGCGGCCCGTCGGCACGAAACAGATATCCTGGCTGTCGGGCTTGTCGGCGACGGCGAGGCCGAGGCCCTCGGCGATCGCCCTGACGCGCGGCTTTTCGAGGTCGCCCAGCGGGAATCGCAAATAGGCAAGTTGGTCGGCGGTGGTGGCGAACAGGAAATAGCTCTGGTCGCGGCCGGCGTCCCGGGCGCGATGAAGCTGCGGACCCGGCGACCTTTCTACCCGCCGCACATAGTGGCCGGTGGCCAAAGCGGCGGCCCCCAGATCGCGCGCGACCTCCAGCAGGTCGCGGAATTTCACCGTTTGGTTGCAGCGCACGCACGGGATCGGCGTCTCGCCGCGCGCATAGCTGTCGGCGAAATCCTCGATCACCGTGGCGCGAAACCTGGATTCATAGTCGAGGACATAGTGGGGGATACCCAGAGCATCGGCGGCGGCGCGCGCGTCGAGAATATCCTGCCCCGCGCAGCACGCGCCCTTCTTCGGGGCGGCGGCGCCGTGGTCGTAGAGTTGCAGGGTGACGCCGACCACATCGTAGCCGGCGCGCTTGAGCAAGGCGGCGGTCACCGTCGAATCGACTCCGCCGGACATGGCCGCGACTATTCGCGCGCCCGCCGGCAGGCCGGTCGCGACCATTGTGGCCCGGTTTGTCTCGTCGAGCGTGCGGAACTCGCCGTCCATTCTCGGCTCCGATTGAACGAGGGCTCCATATAGGGCGCCGTTCCGCCAGGAGCGAGGCCGGCGCCCTCGCCATTGCCGCGCGGCGTCGCGGCTGCTAGCCGTGCGGCCTTGGGTGAAGGCGCGGGGCAAATCCTTGAGGGCGTGGCGGTGAGCGATCGGGGACGGGACGATGGGGCCGCGCGGCGCCGCGGCGGGCGGTTGTGGGACCTGCTCACCTTCGACCGGCTGATCACCGGGCCGGTGATCCACCTCGTCTATTGGGCGGGGCTCGGCGTGATCGTCATCGCCGCCTTTTCGGTTATCGGCGCGGCGGCGGGCGTCGCCTGGCGCGAGGGGAGCTGGGCGGCGATCCTGCTGGCGATCCCGGTTCTGGTCGGCGGCCTTCTGGCGGTGGGCGCCCTGGGCCTGATCTGGCGGGCGTTCTGCGAGTTCTATGTCGCTGTTTTTCGGATCGGCGACGATCTGGCCGCCCTTCGCCGGGCGAGCGATGAGAACGGCGCCGCTCCACGCCTTCCCCGCTGAACCCGCGCTTGGCGCCCAACTCCAAATCAGCCTACCTCTTCGAAGGCCGGTGTTAACCATTAACCTCTCGTCAATCGCCGGCGCGGCAGTCTGCCGTCTTCGCCGGGGCGATCGCCGCGGTCGAACCGATCGAAAGGGTGGTTGCGATGCGGGTGTTGCTGATCGAGGACGACCACGCCGTGGCGCGCGGCATCGAAATCGTCCTCAAGTCGGAAGGCTTCAACGTCTACACCACCGACCTTGGCGAGGAAGGCATCGATCTGGGCAAGATCTACGACTACGATCTGATCCTCCTCGACCTGAGCCTGCCGGACATGAGCGGGATGGACGTGCTCCGCACCTTGCGGGTCGGGCGCATCGACACCCCGATCATGATCCTTTCCGGCAGCGCCGAGATCGAGACCAAGGTCAAGACGCTCGGCGGCGGGGCCGACGACTACATGACCAAGCCGTTTCACAAGGAAGAGCTGGTGGCGCGGATCCATGCCGTGGTGCGCCGCTCCAAGGGCCACGCGCAGTCGGTGATCGTCACCGGCGAGATCGCGGTCAATCTCGATGGCAAGACCGTGGAGGTAAACGGCGCGCGCGTGCATCTCACCGGCAAGGAATACCAGATGCTCGAGCTGCTTTCGCTGCGCAAGGGCACCACCCTGACCAAGGAGATGTTCCTCAACCACCTCTACGGCGGCATGGACGAACCGGAACTGAAGATCATCGACGTGTTCATCTGCAAGCTGCGCAAGAAGCTCAAGGCCGTGGCTCGCGACCACCACATCGAGACCGTATGGGGCCGGGGCTACGTCCTGCGCGACCCGCAGGAAGATCGCCAGGCCGCCTGACGGGGGAACCTTGGCCGGGGGCCGGTCCTTTGCCTTGGCAGCCACGAGGAGCCGAGCCATGAAGCGCCCCAAGTCACGCGTATCCGTCCTCGCCCTGGCCGCGGTCGGTCTGGGCGCGGTCGCCGCGGCCGGCCTTGCCTTCGCCGCGCGGCCGGGCCGCAACGCCCACGTTCCGCAGCCGGCGAAGGCCGTGGACATCGACCGCTACGCCGGCCGCTGGTTCGAACTGGGGCGCTACGACAATCGCTTCGAGCACGACTGCGAAGGCGTCACCGCCGACTACGCCAAACGTTCCGATGGCCTGATCGAGGTGATCAACACCTGTCACGACAAGGCGCCGGACGGGCCGACGCGGACCTCGCGCGGACGGGCGAAGATCGTTCCCGGATCGAACGGGGCCAAACTCAAGGTCTCCTTCTTCGGTCCCTTTTTCGTCGGCGACTATTGGGTGCTCGACCATGCCGACGACTATGCGTGGTCGATCGTCGGCGGGGGATCGGGGCGGTTTCTGTGGTTGCTGAGCCGCGTGCCGGCGCCGCCAGCGGCTTTCCGCGCCGATCTCATCCGGCGTGCCGCCGCCCTCGGCTACGACCCCGCCGCCATCCGCGAGACCCGGCAACTTCCGCCGTAGAAAACTTTCCTCGCACCCCCCTTGCGCTTTCCGATGCAAGTTCGATATATCGATAACCCCGATATATCTCGGGTGTTTTCGATAGGAACTAAATCACGATGCATCGTTTCACACCGCGACACGACGAACATCCCGGCGGCCACGGTTGCGAAGGGGGCCACGGCCATGGCCATCGGCGCTTCATGCGCGGCCGGTTAATGCACGAGCGACACCATCGCCACGGCGGCGGCCGGGTCTTTGAGCAGGGGGATCTGCGCTATGTGATCCTCAAGCTCATTTCAGAAAAACCGGCCCACGGCTACGAGTTGATCAAGGCCATCGAGGAGCGCCTCGGCGGCGCATACAGCCCGAGCCCCGGGGTCGTCTACCCGACCCTCACCCTGCTGGAGGAGATGGGCTATGCCACCGTCGCACAAGGCGACGGAGCCAAGAAGGCCTACACCATCACCGAAGAGGGCAAGGCCGCCCTCGACCAGAACAAGGCGGCGGTGGACGCGATCTTCCAGCGAATCGCCACGGTGGCGGAGCGCGCCGGCGGCCGCCCCGCGCCGCAGATCGTGCGGGCGATGGAGAACCTGCGCCTTTCCTTGCGCCTCAAGATGGAGCGCGGGAGGCCGACGGAGATTGAGGTCGCCGCGATAGCCGCCGCCCTCGACGCCGCCGCGCTGGCGATCGAGAAGGACTGAAGGCGAACGGCCGGCCTCGCGCCGCTCGGGTGCTCCTCAGGTGTCGAAGACGATCACCGAGCGGGCGATCTGGCCGGTCTTCATCTCAGTGAAGGCGTCGTTGACCTCCGCGAGCTTGATCCTCCGCGAGACCATCTCGTCGAGCTTGAGCTTTCCGGAGAGATACATGTCCACCAGCCGCGGCATGTCCACCGGGAAGTGGTTCGAGCCCATGGCCGAGCCCTGGATCTTCTTTTCGCCAAGAAAGGCGTAGCCGGGCAGCTCGATCGACTGGCCGATGGGGATCATGCCGATGACATTGGCCGTGCCGCCGCGGCGAAGCATGGCGAAGGCCTGTTCGGTGGTCTTCTTTAGGCCCACCGCCTCGAAGGAATGTTGGACCCCGCCTTTGGTCATCTCCAGCACCTCCTTCGCCGCGTCGGTGTCGGCGGCGCAGATGAAGTCGGTGGCCCCGAAGTGGCGGGCCATGTTGTCCTTGGCCGGCGACATGTCGATGGCGATGATCCGCCCGGCCCCGGCGATCGCGGCGCCGTTGATTGCCGCGAGGCCGACGCCGCCGCAGCCGATCACCGCCACGCTCTCGCCGGGACGCACCTTGGCGGTGTGGAAGACCGAGCCCACCCCGGTCATCACCGCGCAGCCGATCAGGGCGGCGCGATCGAGCGGCATCTCCTTGCGAATAGCGACGCAGGCGTGCTCGTGAATCAGCATCTGCTCGGCGAAAGAGGAGAGGTTGAGGTACTGCAGCATCGGCCCGCTTTCCTGACTGAGGCGAGGCTCGTCCTTGGCGTCGCGCTTGGTCTCGGGGCTGACGCACAGGCTCATGTGACCGGTCAGGCAAAACTCGCAGTGACCGCAAAAGGCCGACAGGCAGGTGATCACGTGGTCGCCGACCTTGACCGTCCGCACCTCGGAGCCGACCTGTTCGACCACGCCGGCGCTTTCGTGGCCGAGGACCGCGGGCAGCGGATGAGGGTACAAGCCTTCGATGAAATGCAGATCCGAATGGCACACGCCGGCGGCGGCGGTGCGGATCAGGACCTCGTGCGGACCGGGCTTGCCGATCTGCACATCCTCAATCTGAAGGGGGGTTCTCACCTCACGCAACACGGCGGCTTTCATCTTCGGGCGTCTCCACGAACACGGTTTCGGAAATGGTGAGAGGCCAGCTTATCGCCGGTAAGTAGGGGCTCGCCAAGGGGCATTGCATTATCGCGGGCCGAGGCTTGCGAGCGCCGTTGCCCGCGCGCCGGGTCCGCCGTAGTTTCCAGGGCATGAAGCCCGCGATCACCCTGATTTCCGCCGCTCTCCTCCTCGGCGCCTGCGCCACCGCTCCCATGTACGCCGGCGGCCCGCCGCCCCCCCGCTACGGGGCCGCCCCGACCGTCTTTCAGCCGTCGGACTTCGCCTGGTCGACGGCGCCCGGCTCCGGCTCGATCCTCGGGAGCCTCGCCTACCGGGATGGACCGGCGCGCTATTCCTGCGATGGCGGAGACGTGCTGTTGACCCCTGAAACCCCGTGGAGCCGGCGGCGGATGATCATCCTCTACGGCTCGGCGGCGAGCGCGGCGGTTCCGGTTGGCATCGTCCGGGCACGCACCCCGTCGGCGCCAAGCGGCGACTATGCCCGATACGTCCGCAAAACGACCTGCGACGCCGACGGCCATTTCGCCTTCACCGGCCTGCCCGACGGCGGCTGGTTCGTGATCACCGTAGCCAGGCCGGTGGACGATCCGGCCGGAGAGCCGATCGCGGTGACCCGTCGCGTCCAGACCCGCGGTGGCGCGCGCACGGTGATCCTGAACTGAAGGCCCGCTCGGCGCCGGAAGCAGCGCCGCGTCCAACGTCCACCGCAGCGTGATTTCTCACGGACACCCCGGACCCCGCGGCGACTATCCGTGGATGTCCCTTTTGGTGACGCGACGGGACTGCTTGGCGCCGTCCACGCGGGATCTCCTCAGCGGCGCCCAACGAAGAAGGGCCGCCCCTTTCCGGAGCGGCCCTTTCGCGCGACGACAGCCGCTTTTCTCCAGGCCGGGTCGTCAGATCGCGATCGCGGCTCCGCGTCGCCGGCGGACCGCCGCGCCGGCGAGGCCGAAGCCGGTCAGCATCAGCGCCCAGGTCGCCGGTTCGGGGACACCGCCGCCGCCGCCCGGCACGTCGATCGTGAGCACGTCGCCGGGGCCGAAGGTCGCGTTGTTGAGATTGAGATAAATGTCTCCACCGGCAATCCACAGGTCGGCGGCGTTGACGCCAGGCGTGTCGTTCGCCGGGTTGAACGAGGCGGAGGTGAAGGGCGTCGTCAAATCCGTAAACCGGACCCCGTCGAAAGCCGCCGGGAACGATGCGCCCACAGCGGTGAAGTCGAAGACGATCTGGGTTGCGGTTATGTTGATGTCGAACGTGCCGGCGCCGTTGATGTCGGGAAAAGTTGGATTCGATGCACCGACCGTGGGCGTCCCCAGATCGTTGTAGATGCTCGCGATGTCCGGAAAGAGGTAGACGCCGTGAACCTGATCGCCGATCAGGCTGGCTTGGGCGCTCGCCCCCGTCAGCGTCGCCGCGACGGTGAGCGCGATGAGGCGCCCCTGGCGTTTTGATAGTCTCATGTCGATGCTCCCGCTTGGCCCCAGCCGCATGTCCCCGGATGGGAAACATTCGCGGCATGAACTGCCGGCGAAAGTCTCGCGGTTCGGACGGAACGAATTGTAAAAACCGGCCACCTGACTAAACTAAATTGACATTCTTTGACCGGCGCTCGGTGTCGGGTTCGGCGGGATCAGGAGCTGGACGTCGCCCGGCGCGAATCGGGCGGCGACCCCGATCACACGGACTGGCAGGTGCGCTCCCGCGGAACGCCCCTCACGCGTCCGGCGGCTTGGCCGGCCACGGTTCGGCCGCGTCATCCTTGAGACTGACGTTGACGATGGTGGACGCGCTGTAGAGCGAAACGTCCCTCGCCTTCAACGCCGGCAGAATGGCGAACAAGAGCTCGCTCTTCACGCGATAGGCGACTCTGGCCGAGGCGACGAAGGCGAAGAGCGTGAACTCGAGGGCGCCGTCGCGGGCGTCGCTCAGATAGATGGCCGGCGGCGGCTCATTGAGCACCTCGGGATGGGCGGCGACCTGCGCCGCGAGGGTTTCACGCACGGCCGCAGGGTCGGCGTCGGCGCGAATTTTCAGGACGAGGGTCAGGCGACCGACGGCGCCAGAGTGGGTGAGGTTGCGCACCGTCTTTGAGATGAGGTCGGAATTGGGCACGATCAGGCTGGAGCGATCGAACATCTCGATTTCGGTCGCCCTGATATTGATCCGCCGCACATTGCCCTGGAGATCGCCGATGGCGATCCAGTCGCCTACCTTCACCGGCCGCTCGGCCAGGAGGATCAGGCCGGAGACGAAGTTGCCGATGATCGACTGGAGGCCAAAGCCGATCCCCACCGACAGGGCGCTGGCGACAAGGGCGATCTGACTGAAGTTCAGACCCAGATAGGAGAAGGCGAGGACCACGGCGATCGCCGCGCCGACATAGGTCACCGCCGCGGCGAGCGAGGTGCGCGCGCCGATATCCAGTTTCGTCTTTGGCAGATAGCGCGACTCGAGCCACCCGCGCACCGCCCTTGTGACCATGAGCCCCACGAGGAAGATCCCGATGCCGCCGAGGATCGCCCCCGGCGAGATCGGCACGGCGCCGATATGAAAGGCGACGTTCGGCGAGGCGATCCGGCCGACGATGTCGCCGAAACTGGCCCCGAAGGGCATCAGGATCGCCGACCAGGCGATGAGCAGCAGCAGCAGCCGAAAGAGGCCCGAAACGAGCACCGCCAAATGCTCGAGGGCGTGACTGGAAACGCCCACGCCGCCGCGCAACAGCCTTCCGATCGGCCGCGTCGGCGCGAAGAGGGCCGGAAACAGGTCGTCGAAGAAGCGCAGGAGCAGGAAGAGGACCGCCAGGACGATGCCGATCCAGATCGTTTCGCGCATCACGAAGATGGCCAGGGCGAGATAGCCGGCGAGCAGGGCGACGAAGGCGGTGGCCAGCGCGATCCACGCGGCCAGCACGGCAAGGATCCACGGCGCCCGGGTCCCCCGTCCGGCTCGCCCGACGGCGGCGAGGCGGGCATTGCGCGCCCGCGCCAGCATGGTCAGGGCGCCGCCGACCGAAACCATCTCAAGCACCACAACCAGGCAATCGCCGGCCACGGCGGTCGCCAAACCGACGCCGAGGATCGTATCGAGCCCTCCCGCCAACACCCCGAGAGCGCCGGTCACACCAAGCAGCGCCGGCCATGCCGCGAGGCGGGCGACCACGTCGTCGGGAATCGGCGCGAGGCGCCATCGCGGCCGGCGGGGCGAAAGCAGGACCCTCCCGAGGCTCTCCAGCAGAAACCCCCATGCCACCATGCGGATCGCCAGCGTGGCGATCTGGTCGAAGGTCGGCGTCAAGGCCCCGGCGCCGGCGAGAACGCCGCGCAGGATCAGCCCGGCGCCGAGCGGCGGCAGAACGCCGGCGAGCGTGAGCCACAGGGCGAGGCTGGTCTTCCTCAGCGACCCCGCCTCGCCGCCTGCTTCGGCGCGGGCGTAACCGAGCCTCGCCAGCCCCGCGCGTGCCGGCCACAGGAGAAACGCGGCGACGAGGACGCCCAGCGCCAGGGCCACCGATCCGCCCGCGCCCTTGAACGCCGCGCCCAGTCGCCCCTGCTCGCGCCCGGCTGCCTCGATCAGCCGCTCGGCGTCGGACGGGACGGCATAGGCGAAGTCGCGCCA
>JBDTKQ010000220.1:0-6837 GCA_039935235.1 Caulobacteraceae bacterium | reverse complement strand
TCATGAAGGCCCGGGCCGCCGGGCTTTCGAAGACCTCGGCGTTGAGCCACGCGATGTCGATGCCGGCGTCTTCGGCCTCGACCCGGACCCCCGCGATGGTAAGGCGACCCTCCGCGTCCATCGTCGCCGTTTCCAGCCCTGGCCCCCGGGCGGCGAGGGCGGCGGCGATCCGGCGATGGGACGGGCCGTAGATCAGAAGGCGGGGCATGTCAGATCCATTTGCGCAGGCGGGCGACGACCAAGCCGATGGACGCGGTCGCGCCCAACGCGCCCACGACCAGCCAGAAGGCGTAACCGACCCTCGCCAGAGGCTGGGGAAGGGCCATGGAAAGCAGGCAGGCTATGGCCGAAATCCCGCCAAGGGTCACGCTCAGAAACGTCAGCCGGCGGATCAGCATGTTGGTGGTCTCGGCGGTACGGGTTGCGAACAGGTCGAAGGAGCTCTGCATCAGGTCGCGGCCGTGTTCGATAGCGTCCAGGGTGCGCTCGAACCGCCGTTCGAGGGCGGTGTAGTGGACGGCCGCGTCCGTGCCCGCGATCGGGCTGAAATCGGGCCGTGAAACGCCGTAGAAGATCGACCGTTGGGGTCCGAGGAGCCGGCGAAGGCTGGAGACGTAGCGGCGGCCGCGCACGACCTCGTCAAGCAGACTGTCGCGCACCCGCGATCGCGAGAGGATGCGCGCGTCGAGGCCGTCGATGAACCGATCGAGATCCTCGAGCGCCCCGAGAAAGGCTTCGAGGTGCCAGTCGAGCAGGGATGCGGCGACCTGCGGGCCGGTAAGGGCGCCGATCAGCGTCTCGCCCTTTCCCCGGTTGCGGAACTGCTCGAGCACGGTGAGCCCTTCGGGGTGGAGCGTGATAAGCCACTGCCGGGCGACGATGAAATCGAGGCGCACGGCGGCGGCCGTCCGCGCGATGGTTCTCGTCGCCGTCGGCTGGCGAACCACGGCCATGACGTCGCAATGGAAAAAGTCGCCATAGTTGTCGAGGGAAAACCGGCTGTCGGCGCGGTGAACGGTCGCCAACACTTGCGGGCTCAGGCCGAAGAGTTCTCCCAGCCGGGCGAAGTCCTCCGGCGTCGGCCCGGTGACGTCCGCCCACAGAATCTGATCCTCGGCGAGTTCGGGTAGAGCGCTCGCCAGCGCGAGTTCCCTGTCCTCGCTGGTGGCGTCGTACAGATAAGCCTTGATCATCCCCGCCGTTCCCGGATGCCGCGTCAGGCTGCCTTGGGCTCAAGGGCGTAGCCCCGGCAATGCTCCAGATGGCCGTTCAACCAGGAATAGAACTGGCCGGTCGCGCCGCGGACAAACGCATGCGCCGATCGGGCCATCTTCAGCCGGCGGTGCGCGAGCAACAGGGCGGTGCGCTCCTCCGACCGGGGCGAGTTTTCGTTTTGCGTCATGAGGGCCGCCGTCTCGAAAAAACCGCCGAGGGGAGCCCGGCGCAACCCCCGGCGATACGCCGGGGGTTGCTATCGCTGAACCTCTAGACCCGGCGGCGCACGACCATGTGGTAGATCACCAGTACGAGAATGGCGCCCAGCACCGATATCACGAGGCTGCGGATATCGAGGCCGGTGACCCCGGCGATGTGGAAAAAGTAGTTGGCGACGAAGCCGCCGACGAAGGCGCCGATGACGCCCAGGACGATATCCATGACCAAACCTTCGCCGGTCTTGTTGACGAGCTTACTGGCGATGAACCCGGAAATCAGTCCCAGAATGAGCCAAGCAATAATGCCCATGATGTATTCCCTCCAGCCCCGATGCCTTGGCGATTCGCCTTTTAAGGGCTTGCACAAACTAACGTCGCCGTTTTGAAAGCGTTCCGCACGTGTTCGTGAAGTGGCGCCGCGGCCACGCCCGGGGGCGAGTGGCTCCAACGGGGGCGATTTTTGGGAACGACCGGGCTCGCGGCGGATTGGTTGTGAATGCAATGTCGGCAGTCCAACGGCACGAGAGTGCTCGTCGTCGAAGACGAGTGCATGGTGCGTCTCGACGCGGCGGAGACGCTGCGCGACGCCGGCTATGAGGTCGTCGAGGCGGCCGACGCGGACGAAGCGCTGCTCGTGCTGGATCTCGATCGGGATCAGGAGATCGAGCTGGTCTTCACCGACATCAACATGCCTGGGGCGATGAACGGACTCGATCTCGTCTGGCGTATTCGCGAACAGCGCCCCACCGTCCGCCTCGTTCTCACCTCGGGCGCCATACGGCCCCTCCTGACCGATCTGCCCGATCGCGGAGCGTTCATCGCCAAGCCTTATTCGCCCGAGTCGATGACGCGCGCGGTCGATCGGATGTTCGCCTGAGGCTTTGACGACGCCGCGGTCGCGAAAGAAAAAGGCCGCCCCGAAAGGCGGCCTTTTACCTATGGGCCGAAAGCGGAGTCAGGCGGCTTGGGGAACCGTCTGGCGGCGACGAAGGGCGACGCCCACGCCGCCCAGACCCACGAGCATCAGCGCCCATGTCATCGGCTCCGGCACACCGCCGCCAGTAGGCGTGTCGAGGTGGATTTCATCGACCCCAAAGGTGTCCGCGCCGCTGATCTTGAAGGCGGCGATCCCCGGGGTGTTGATCTGGAAAGTGGTGCGGCCGTGCGGACCGTTGGGCGGGCCGTTGAGCGCCGTGGCCAGAACATTGCCCAGCGAATCGTAGACCGTCAGGGTCAAGGAGCCGACGGCCGCACTGCCCGCCTCGGCGTAAAGCAGATCCGTGGTCGCCGGGGTCAAGGTGTTGAGTAACACGATGCGGCCGTCCACGGGCGACACGAGGTCAAGCTGGCCGGAGGCGTTGACGCCGCCGAAGGCCAGCGGCGGATCGTTGAAGACGCCCTCGACGCCGCCGTAGGTGAAGTCGACGCCGAACGCCTTGTACTTGGTTCCCAGATCGCCGCCGGGGACCAGGTTGCCGAACGGGGGCGAAACCGGGACCGCCACGTCGCCGGGCGTGAAGGTGATGAGCGTGGCCGAGGCCGGCGCGGCGCCGACCATGACGGCGGCGAGGGCGAGCCCCCCAAGAAGTGCGCTTTTCATATGGTGAAGTCCCCAATCCCCCGATACCCACCATAGGGCGTCCGGTTCAAGCCAACCCCGCCGCATTTCCGCCCGCGTGTAAAGAACTTGACCATGAGCGCCCGAGCGGTTCGAGCGGCCCTCCCGCATCGCCGGGGTGACGCGGGGGATCGGGACCTGTAGCAATCGCCGATGCTCGATGCGTTCGACGATCGTCTCGATCCCACCTTCGCCGGCGCCGACCGGACGGCGCTGATCGACGCCTTGCGCCGCGTGCTCCCCGACGACGGCCTGATCGATTCGACCGAGGGGATGAGGGTCTATGAGAGCGACGGCCTCGCCGCCTATCGCGGACTGCCGGGCGTGGTCGCCTTGCCCCGGACCGGCGAGGAGACGCGGGCCGTGCTCGCGGTGTGCGCCAGAATGGGGACGCCGGTGGTCGCCCGCGGCGCCGGCACGGGCCTTTCCGGGGGGGCCCTTCCCTTTCCCGGCTGCGTCCTCCTCAGCTTGGCGAGGATGAGCGCCATTCTCGAGCTCGACCCGGAGGCTCGGATCGCCCGGGTTCAGCCGGGGGTGCGCAATCTGGCGATCTCCGAGGCGGCCGAACCCCACGGCCTGTTCTACGCCCCCGACCCGTCGTCCCAGCTTGCCTGCAGCATCGGCGGCAATGTCGCCGAGAATGCCGGTGGGGTTCACTGCCTGAAATACGGCCTCACGGTCCACAACATCCAGAAGCTTGAGGTTGCCACCATCACCGGCGAGAGCCTGACCATCGGCGGCGACGCCCTCGATTCGCCCGGCTTCGACCTTCTCGCGCTGATGACCGGCTCGGAAGGATTGCTCGGGGTGGTCACCGAGGTCACGGTCAGGCTCCTCCCCCTTCCGCCACGCGCCAAGGTGCTCCTCGCCGCCTTCGCCGATGTTCGCGACGCCGGTGAGGCGGTGGCGGCGATCGTCGCCGCCGGGATCACTCCGGCCGGTCTGGAGATGATGGATCGCCTGGCGCTGACCGCCGCCGAGGCCTACGCCCACGCCGGCTATCCCACGGACGCCGCGGCCATCCTCCTGTGCGAGATCGACGGCGAGACCGAGGACATCGACGAGGAACTCCAGATCGTCGCCGCCGTGTGTCGCGCCGCGCGAGCGAGCCTCGTGCGGGTCGCGGTCGACGAGGCGGAACGCCGCCGCCTGTGGTCGGGGCGCAAGGGCGCCTTTCCCGCCATGGGCCGCCTCGCCCCCGACTACTATTGCATCGACGGCGCCATACCACGCCGACGGCTGCCCGATGTGCTGGTGGAGATCGCGCGCCTCTCGGCGCAACACCGCCTGCCGGTGGCCAATGTGTTCCACGCCGGCGACGGCAATCTCCACCCGCTGATCCTCTACGACGCCGCGCGCGAGGGCGAGATGGAGCGCGCCGAAACCCTCGGCGGGGCCATTCTCGAGCTGTGCGTCTCCGTCGGCGGCACGATCACCGGCGAGCACGGCGTCGGCCGCGAGAAGATCAACCAGATGTGCGTTCAGTTCAGCCCCGACGAGATCGCGGCGTTTCACGCGATCAAGGCGGCGTTCGATCCGGCGGGGCTGCTCAATCCGGGAAAAGCGATCCCCACCCTCGCGCGCTGCGCCGAGTTCGGGGCCATGCACGTCCATGCCGGCGCCGAGGGGTTCCCCCATCTCGAACGCCTCTGACGGCTCCGACCTGTCGGCTCTTCTGACCAGGCAGGTGCTCGCCGCCGCGCGGGACCGACGGCCGCTGCGCATCGTCGGCGGCGGAACCAAGGCCTGGTACGGACGCCGTGTCGCCGGCGAGCCGCTCGACGTTGGCGGGCACCGCGGTGTGATCGCCTACGATCCGTGCGAACTGGTGATCACCGCCCGCGCCGGGACCCCGATCGGCGCGATCGAAGCGGTGTTGGCCGACAACGGGCAGATGCTGGGGTTCGAGCCGCCGAGGTTCGGACCGGCGAGCACAGTGGGCGGGGCGATCGCCTCCGGGCTCGCCGGACCCCGGCGCCCGTTCTCCGGCGCGCCGCGCGATTTTCTCCTGGGAGCGACGGTGCTCGACGGGCGCGGCCGGACGCTGCGGTTCGGCGGGACGGTGTTCAAGAATGTCGCCGGGTTCGACGCCTTCCGGCCGATGGCCGGCGCCCTGGGTTGCCTCGGGGTTCTGCTCGATGTCTCGCTTCGGGTGACGCCCACGCCGCGCGCGGAACTTTCCTCGTCTTTCGAGGGCGATCGGCCGAGGTCGGCCGCCATGCTCGATGGTTTGATGCGCCGCCCCCTGCCCCTCAGCGGCGCCTTTTACGACGGCGAGAGGCTTCACCTGCGTTTTTCCGGGGCGCGGGCGGCGGTGGCGGCGGCGGCGCGCGAACTCGGCGGCGAGCCGACGCCGGCGAATTTCTGGTCCGGGGTGCGCGACATTACCCTTCCGGGCCTGGACGCGCCGCGCCTGTGGCGTCTGTCCCTCCCCCGCCGCGCGCCGGCCCTCGACCTTGGCGGCCCCTGTCTCCACGACTGGGCGGGGGCACAGAGGTGGGCGATAACCGGGGCGGGGGCCGCGGACATCCGCGCCGCGGCGCGCAATGCGGACGGTCACGCCACCCTCTTTCGCGGCGCGGAGCCCGGCGAGGACGTGTTCGAGCCCCTTCCCGCCCCGCTCATGGCGCTCCACAAGCGGATCAAGGCTGTCTTCGATCCGGCCGGCGTGCTCAATCCAGGCCGTATGTACGAGGACCTCTAGGGATGCGCGCCGAGATCGACGGCCCTCTGGCGGAGACCGCCGCCGGCGCCATCGCCGCCGAGGTGCTGCGCGCGTGCGTGCATTGCGGCATGTGCAATGCCACATGCCCCACATACCAACTCACCGGCGACGAACTGGATGGACCGCGCGGCCGGATCTACCTGATCAAGGAAGCTCTCGCGGGCGCCCCGATCGGGCGCACGACCCAAATCCACCTCGATCGATGCCTGTCGTGCCGGGCGTGCGAGACCACCTGCCCATCGGGGGTGGAATATCACCGCCTCTTCGACATCGGCCGCCAGGAGGTGGCCGCGCGCGTGCGGCGGCCCGTTGGCGAGCGCCTGTCTCGTTGGGCGTTGCGAGCGATCGTGCCCTATCCGAAGAGACTGCGGGCGCTGGCCGCCTGCGCCCGCGTCGTTCGCCCTCTCCTTCCGCGCGCCCTCGCCGGGAAACTTCCCCGGCCAGTCGCCTTCGCCGAACCGGCGGAGACCCCCGCCCCCTCGCGCCGCATGACCATGCTCGCCGGCTGCGCCCAGGCGGCGCTCGCGCCTCACGTCAACGCGGCGACCAAGCGGGTTTTCGCGCGCGTGGGGATCGGCCTCGACGCCGCGCCGGGCGCCGGCTGTTGCGGGGCGCTGAGCTTCCATCTCGATGCGCCGGACGAGGGCCGCGGCCACGCCCGCCGCAATATCGACGCATGGACGCGCGCCCTGGACGACGGGGCCGAGGGGGTGCTGGTCAACGCCAGCGGGTGCGCCGCCTTCATCCGCGATTATCCCGACATTCTCGCTGACGATGAGACCTATGCGGCCAAGGCCCGGCGGATCGCCGGAGCGGTGCGCGATCCGGTCGAGATGCTCGACGCGGCGGACCTCCGATTTCGCGAACGGCCGACCGCCCCCCGTGTCGCGGTCCACGAGCCGTGCACCCTGCGCAACGGCCCGGGGCTCTCGGGTCGAGTGGCGGCTTTGCTCGGGGCGCTCGGCTACGAGGTCCAGCCGGTGCGCGACGCCCATCTCTGCTGCGGTTCGGCGGGGGCCTGGTCCCTGTTGCAGCCGAAATTCGCCGGCCGCCTGCGCGCC
>JBDTKQ010000219.1:0-7650 GCA_039935235.1 Caulobacteraceae bacterium | reverse complement strand
GAGCGGCCTCGTGTTTGAAATCATCCCCGCCCTCGACGCCGCCACCCTCGCCCGGTTCGACGAGATCATCGACGTGCGCAGCCCGAGGGAATTTTCCCAGGATCATGTTCCAGGCGCGGTCAATCTGCCGGTCCTCGGCGACGCCGAGCGGGCGATGATCGGGACGATCTATGTCCAGGACTCGCGGTTCAAGGCCCGGCGGCTGGGCGCCGCTCTCGTCTCGCGCAATATCGCCGCCCATCTCGAGGGGGTCCTGGCGGGCAAGCCGGGGGGATGGGCGCCGCTGGTCTATTGCTGGCGGGGTGGCCAGCGCTCGAACGCCTTCGCCACGGTGATCGATCAGGTCGGCTGGCGGGTCGCCGTTCTCGCCGGCGGCTACCGGACCTATCGGCGGGGGGTGACCGCCGCGCTCTACGACGCGGAGCCGGACCTGCGGCTGGTCCTCCTCGACGGCTACACCGGATCGGCCAAGACCGGGATTCTCGGCCGGCTCGCGGCGCGCGGCGTCCAGACCCTCGATCTCGAGGGCCTCGCGGACCATCGCGGATCGCTGTTCGGCGGCTTCGCGGGACGGCCCCAGCCGGGCCAAAAGCTGTTCGAGAGCCGTTTGGCGGGGGCCTTGGCCGCTCTCGATCCGGCCCGGCCGATCGTGGTCGAGGCCGAATCGAGCAAGGTCGGCGAGCGGATGGTCCCGCCGATGCTGTGGCGGGCGATGCGCGCCGCCCCGCGCATCGATCTGATCGCGCCGCGGGTCGAGCGGGCGCGGTATCTGGTGGAGGCCTACGGCGACATCGTCGCCGATCCGGCTCACGTCGAAGAGGTCCTCGCCAAACTGCCCGGCCGTCACGGGCGAAAGCGCCTGACCGAATGGCTGGAGATGGCCCGCGCCGGCGACGTCCTCGCCCTGGCTGAAAGTCTGGTCGAGGCCCACTACGATCCGGCCTATGAGCGGTCGCGCGGGCGCGAGGAGCGTCCGCGTCTGGGCCTCGTTGCGGTCGACGATCTGTCGCCGGCAAGTCAGGAACGCGCCGCCGAAGCGATCGCCGGGCTTGTCCACGGCTGGGCGCCCCCTCCACGGAATCCGCATGACTGACCCCTCCGCGCGCCTTACCTCCCTCGCCCACGGCGGCGGCTGTGGCTGCAAGCTGTCCCCGGCGGTGCTGCGCGATATTCTGGCCGGGATGCCGGCGGCGGGGCAGTTCGGCGATCTTCTGGTGGGAAGCGAGACCGCCGACGACGCGGCGGTTTGGCGGCTCAATCCCGATCAGGCCGTGGTGGCGACCACCGACTTTTTCATGCCTATCGTCGACGACCCCTTCGATTTTGGCCGCATCGCCGCGACCAACGCCCTGTCGGATGTCTACGCCATGGGCGCGACGCCGATCCTCGCCCTGGCCATAGTCGGCATGCCGGTGGGCATACTTCCGGCCGACACGATCGGCGCGATCCTCGCCGGCGGCGCGTCGGTGTGCGCGGCAGCCGGGATTCCGGTGGCCGGTGGCCATTCGATCGACAGCGTCGAGCCGATCTACGGCCTCGTCGCCCTCGGCCTCGTCCACCCCGACCGCCTTTTGCGAAACAGCACGGCGCTTTCAGGCGACGTGCTCATCCTCACCAAGCCGGTCGGCGTCGGCGTGCTGAGCGCGGCGTTCAAACAGGGGCGACTGGACGCGGCCGGCTATGACGCCCTGATCGCCTCGACGACGAAGCTCAACCGGCTGGGCGCCTCGCTCGGCGATATCGCCGGCGTTCACGCGGTGACCGATGTCACCGGCTTCGGCCTGCTCGGCCATTCGCTGGAGATGTGCCGGGGCGCCGGGTTGGCCGCGGAAATCGCGGCTGACCGGGTTCCGTTTCTCACCGGAGTCGAGGCGCTGGCGCGTGATGGGGTGAGGACGGGGGCCGGACCGCGCAACTGGGAAAGCTACAGGGCGGACGCGGACCTCCCCGCGGATCTCGAGCCTTGGCGGCGCGAGCTGCTCGTCGATCCCCAAACCAGCGGCGGACTGCTGATCGCCGTGGCGCCGGAGGGGACCGACGCCGTGTTGCGCCTCGCCCGCGCCGCGGGATTCGACCAGGCGGCGGTCGTCGGATCGATGAACTCCGGAGCGCCGCGGATCGCGGTGATCGCGCGGGAGGCGGGCCCGTGTTGATCCTCAAGCCCAATTGCGAGTGCTGTGACCGCGACCTGCCGCCCCAAAGCACGGACGCCCGCATCTGCAGTTTCGAATGCACCTTCTGCGCGCGGTGCGCGGCTGAGGTGTTCGCGGGCGTGTGCCCCAACTGCGGGGGCAATTTCTCGGCGCGCCCGATACGGCCCGCCGCCGCCCTGGTGGAGTTTCCTGCGTCCACGAAGAGAATCCTGCGCACGCAGCCCCGCCGCGGCGCCGTATGACGAAGCCCTCGCTCAGGTCAGAACGTCGAGCCGTTCCAGGCCGCGGAAGAAGGGCAGCGTGCGCCAGACGGGGTTCGCGTCGGGATCGGCGAGGCGAATGTCGGGAAAACGCTCGAACAGGCGGGTGAGGGCGACCTGGGCTTCCAGCCGGGCCAGCGGCGCGCCGATGCAGATATGGGCGCCCCCGCCGAAGGCCACGTGCGGGATCTTCTTGCGGGTGATGTCGAAGCGATGCGGATCGTCGAACGCTTCGGGATCGCGGTTCGCCCCGCGCAACGACAGCAGCATCGACTGGGTCTTGTGGACCGGGCAGCCGCCGATCTCCATGTCGCGCGAGGCGATGCGCCCGGTCGCGTCCACCGGCGGCTCATAGCGCAGGATTTCCTCCACCGCCGCGCCGATCAGACTCGGATCGGCTCGGAGCTTGGCAAGTTCGCCGGGGTTGCGCAGGAACAGCCGAACCCCGTTGCCGATCAGGTCGGTAGTGGTGAGGTTGCCGCCGACGAGCAGGGCGGTGAGGTTGGAGATGAGGTCGCCGTCGTCGAGATCGGCGCCGGCCGACTGGGCCTGAACCATGTCGCTGACCAGATCGTCGCGCGGGTTTGCCCGGCGGTCTTCCAGCATGCCCCGCATATAGGGGTCCAGGGCGTTCATCGAGGCGACCATGTGGGCGGTTTGCGTCGGATTGCGCATCGGGTTGAGCGACTGGATGATCCCTTCGGACCAGTCGCGAAACTCTCCCAGCCGGCCATGGTCTACGCCGAGGATCGAGGCGATCACGTCGATGGGGATGGGCAGGGCGAACCTGGCCATCAGGTCGAAGCCGGTCTCGCCGGCGACCGACTCCAGCGCCTCGTCGACGATCCGTTCGACCTCGGGGCGGAACTTCGCCACCCGCTTGTAGAGCGCCCGGGCCAGCGGCGGGCGGATGCGGCCATGGTCGGGATCGTCCATCAACAGGATGGAGCCGCGTCGATCGGTGTTTTCCAGCCCGTCGATCCGCTGTTCGAACACCCGGCGGGTCATCACCGCCGCCGGCTCCGCCTTGACCGGGTCGCGCCACAGGGTGAGGTCGGTGAGCACGCCGCGCACGTCCTCGTGCCGGGTGAGGAAGAAGACGCCCGCCTCCTCCGCCCGAAGCACCGGCCAGCCGGCGCGGAACCTGTCGAGCACCGCGTGGGGATTTTCCTGAAACGCCGGGTTGAACGGCATCAGGTCCATGATTTTGGGGGCGTCGTCGGGCATTGGAAAATCCGGGCGTCAGTTTCGGGTGGGGATGATCACCGGCAGGTCTTCGTAGCCCTTGACGAAGGTGGAATAGACTCGCTTGGGCTCGCGCAACACGCGGATCTCCGGGAAGCGGGCCAGGATCTCCTCCCAGACGATCTGGAGCTGGAGCTCGGCCAGGCGGTTGCCGACGCAGCGGTGGATGCCGAAGCCGAAGCTCATGTGCATGCGCGGGCGTGGGCGATCGATGATGTAGCGGTCGGCGTTCTCGATCGCGCTCTCGTCGCGATTGCCCGAGACGTACCACATGACAACCTTGTCGCCTTTGCGGATCGTCTTGCCGCCCAGCTCGACGTCCCTGACAGCCGTGCGCCGCATGTGCGCCAGCGGCGTCTGCCAGCGGATGGTTTCGGAGACCATGCCGGGGATCAGCGCCGGGTTCTCCCGCAACATTCGATATTGCTCCGGGTTCTCGTTCAGGGCCACCACGCTGCCGGTGATGGTGTTGCGGGTGGTGTCGTTGCCCCCGACAATCAGCAGGATGACGTTACCCCGATATTCCCGCTGCGGCATGTTGCGCGTGTTCTCGCCATGGGCGAGCATGGAGATGAGGTCGCCCGCCGGCGGCGCGTTGACCCGCTCGTTCCACAGTTTGGTGAAACAGGCGAAACACGCCTCGATCTCTTCCATCTTCTGAGCCATCGTATCGACGACCCCGTGGCCGGGGACCGCGGTGATCACGTCCGACCAGCGGGTCAGTTTGCGCCGCTCCTCGAACGGAAAATCGAAGAGGGTGGCCAGGGTCATGGTGGTTAATTCGACCGAGACCTTGTCCACCCAGTCGAACGGCTCGCCGATGGGCAGGGACTCGAGGATCTTTCCCGCGCGCTCGCGGATGATCGGCGCGAGCGCCTGAAGATTGGTGGGGGAGACCGCGGGGCTCACCGTCTTGCGCTGCACGTCGTGCTTGGGCGGATCCATGGCGATGAACATCGTGCCGCCCTCGGGATTGGGCTCACCGCCTATGCTTATGCCGCCATAGAGGCTGTCGGACGAGAACGCCTCGTGGTTCGTATCCACCGCAACGATGTCGTCGTAGCGGGTGATCGACCAATAGGGGCCAAAGGTGCTTTCGGCGGTGAAGTGGACCGGGTCTTCCTTCCGCAGCCGCTCGAAGATCGGCCACATGGTGTTGGCCTGGAACAGGGCCGCCTGCGCGGGATTGAGCTGCGCCAGCGGAACGGCCCACGCCGCGGCGCGGGCCTCGTTCTTCAGATCGATCGCACCGTCGCTCATAGCCGCCTCCGCCGGAAGAAGAGTATGCCCGGGCCGCCGGCGAGGCCGAAATAGAAGCCGACGTCATAGGCGACACTCGGGCTGCCGGCCTCGTACATGTGCCACTGGATGGGAAGAATCCCCGGCACGAGCTTGTTGATCACCTCCACCAGAAGGGTGAGCGGCGCGATCAGCCCGTGCCAGAAACCGACGACGATCTGGGAGACGAAACCGGCCGAGGCCGCGGCGTGGGCTTCTCCCGTACCGGCCGCGCACGCGGCCAGGGTAAGGCCGGCCACGGCGAGCCCGGCGATGACGATGCGTTTCATTCGCGCGTCCTCCCAAAGTGACGACGCCGTCACGATGCTACAGAAATCGGGCGGGGGCAATGGCGTGGCGAGCGTCGGCCCGCGGCCTTGGCCACACAGGCTACGCCAGGAAGTCCATCGAAATGGGCGTCACGGGTCGACTCGGGTCAGCCGCTTCGGCAGCTCGAGTTGAACGATCGTCGGAACCAGCCGGCGGTCCGGTGGGGGGATCGAGAAAGCCACAGCCCTATTGTCGTTCGGATCGCACCGCCTTGGGAATCGAAATCTGAACCCGGGTGGAAGGCTTGGCCGTTGGGTTCGTGTCCTGCGCTCCCGCGATCGATACGTCGTACGCAAGATCGAGCGGCGCGCGCCGGATCGGCGGCCCACCTCCGGGTCCACCGGCTGTCAGACCATCACTTCGATCAGCCGCGGTCCCCGCTCCCGCATGGCCGCCGCGAACGCCGCGTCGAAGGCCTCGAGGGTTTCGGCGCGCGTGGCTTGCACGCCCATGCCCTCCGCGAGCTTCACGAAATCCAGTTCGGGGTTGTGGAGGTCGAGCATGGACAGGGCCTTCGGTCCCGGGTTCCCGGCGCCCACCCGGGCCAGCTCGACATTGAGGATCGAATAGGAGTGGTTGGCGAAGATCACCGTGGTCACGTCGAGCCGCTCGCGCGCCTGGGTCCACAGGGCCTGAAGGGTGTACATGGCCCCGCCGTCGCCCTGGATACAGACGACCTTGCGCCCTGGGCAGGCGACCGCCGCCCCGGTGGCCACGGGGATTCCCTGGCCGATCGCCCCGCCGGTAAGGGTCAGCCAGTCGTGGGGCCGCGCCGTCGCCGTGGCCAGAGCCGTGCCGCCGGAGGAGGTCGCCCCCTCGTCGGAAACGATCGCGCCCTCCGGCAGGTGGCGGGCGATGACCTGGCCGGCGGTGAAGTGGTTGAGCTTGCCGGTGGGCGCGTCCGGGAGGGCGAGGGCGGCGACGCGCGGCGGCGCTCCGGGCGCGCCCAGCGCCTCGGCGAGGGCTTCCAGGCCGGCGATCCCGTCCTCGTGGGCGTGGGCGAGGTGGAGGACTCGGGCGCCCTCCGGCAGGCACCAGCTCGGCTTGCCCGGATAGGCGAAGAAGGAGACCGGCGCCTTGGCCCCGACGAGGATCAGGGTTTCCACCGCGCCGAAGACCTCGACGATCTGTTCGGCGAAATAGGGGATGCGCTCGACCGCGACCCGGCCGGCGCCCCGGGCCATGCGTGGGGCGAAGGTGTCGGCCATCAGTCGCGCGCCGCTCGCCGCCGCCACGCGCCCGGCGGCGGCGAGGCCGACCTCGCCGAGCGCGGCGCCGCGGATCAGGATCGCCGCCTTTCCGCCGCCGCCACGCAGCGCCGCCGCCACCCGGTCGATCGCGCGGATGGCCGGCGCGGGCGCCCAAGGACGAGGCAGGGCGGGCGCCGGGCCTTCCGCATCGTTCCACGCGGTGTCGGCGGGCAGGATCAGGGTGGCGATCTGGCCCGGGGGCTCCTGGGCCGCGGCGACTGCGCGGGCCCCATCGGCGGCGACCGTCGCGGCGCTCGTCGAGGAATGCACCCATGCCGAGACCGGGCGGGCGAAGCCGGCGATGTCCGAGGCGAGCGGCGCGTCGTATTGCGCGTGAAAGGTGGCGTGATCGCCGACGATGTTGACGATCGGCGATGCCGCGCGGCGCGCGTTGTGCAGATTGGCCAGGCCGTTGGCGAGGCCCGGGCCGAGGTGAAGCAAGGTGGCGGCGGGGTTGCCGGTCATGCGGCCATAGCCGTCGGCCATGCCGGTCACCGCCCCCTCGAACAGGCCGAGGATCGGGCGGATGCCGTCCACGCCGTCGAGGGCGGCGACGAAATGCATCTCCGAGGTGCCCGGATTGGCGAAACACACCTCGATCCCGGCTCCCGCGAGCGTCCGCACCAGGCTTTCCGCGCCGTTCATGGTCGTCTCGCTCATGCGGTGTCCTCTGTTTGGAACGCGAGCGTCCCGCCCGCTCTTGTCGACGCGGCAAAGAGCGGGCGAGAAGCCCGCGCTTCGCTGTCGTCACCCTGGCCACTCCAGACGGCGCCCGGCAAGCCGGGGACCCACCCTACAGCAACCCCGGAAATTCGCCGCCGTCGATCAGGATGTTCTGGCCGGTGATATAGCCGGCGCGCGCCGAGCAGAGGAAAGCGCACAGGACCCCGAACTCGGCGGGGTCGCCGAACCGGCCCGCCGGAATCCGCTTCTCGCCGGCCTCGCGAACCTTTTCCAGAGAGCCGCCCGTCGCCTCGACCATGCGCCGGTGAATGGCGGACAGGCGATCGGTGTCGAACTGGCCGGGCAACAGGCTGTTGATGGTCACGCCCTTCGCCGCCAGGCCGCTTCGCGCGACGCCGGCGACAAAGCCAGTCAGGCCGCTGCGTGCGCCGTTCGACAAGCCAAGGATGT
>JBDTKQ010000218.1:0-6025 GCA_039935235.1 Caulobacteraceae bacterium | reverse complement strand
CGCTCCAGTCGTCGGTGAAGGCGACCACCGCGTGGCGCCCGTCGGTCTCCACGTCGCGACGCAGGGTGGTGATCTCGAAGGGCTTGCCGTCCGCCACCGCGGTGATCGTGCCGTGGGCGGCGCCGGTGGGTATGGCCCTGATTTTCGCGGCGCGCAGGGCGGCGGTGACCTCGTCCGGGGTCAGGCGCGTGGCGATATCGACGTCTTCCACCGCCTTTCGCATCAGGGCGTCCCGCACGCAGCCGCCGACGAAGCGGGCGCAATCGGGACCCCCGGCGGCGGCGAGGGCGGCCATCGCCTCAAGGGTGGCCGGCGCGATCAGCCACGGCTGGCGGGGAAGGACGGTCACGGTCATGGGCTCACTCCGGTGTCACGCGCCGGCGGGCGGGGAACGAAATGGCCGGGGGTGACGCGCCCGTCCGCCCCCACCTCGGCGGGCACGTAGCGGCCGGTGTCGGCTCCCCGGGGAACCACCGCGGTAGCCATCAGCGAGGCCGCCGCGAGGATGGCTCCGATGGCCACCAGCCACGCCCACGGGGTCGAACCCATCGGCCGGCCGGTGCGCCTGGCCACCTCCCGCCATGCGAACCACGCGGCGAACGGCAGGGCGAAGAGAAGGGCGCGGACGAGGAGGACCCTAGCCAACCGCCGCTCCGTACAGCCGGGTGTAGAGCGCCCGCAACATCCCCGCGGTGGCGCCCCAGATCATCCGGTCTTCCCAGGTGATGGCGTAGAACCGCCGTTCGGCCCCGGCGGGGGTCTTGCCGGTGCGCTCCTCGTGGTTGGCCGGGTCCATCAGGAAGCCGAACGGGGTCTCGAAAATGTCGGCCACCTCGGCGGGATTGGCCTCGAGGGCGAAGCCGGGAGCGACAAAGCCGACCACGGGGGTGACGTGAAAGCCGGTGCCGGTGCGGTAGGGCGTCGACAGGCCGGCGAGGGAGACCAGGCGCGGATCGAGGCCGATTTCCTCCTCGGCCTCGCGAAGGGCCGCCTCCCACGGCGCCTCCCCCGCCTCGCAGCGTCCCCCCGGTAGGGCGATCTGGCCGCTGTGGTTGCGAAGTGCGTCCGCCCGGCGGGTGAGGATCACCGAAAGGCCATGCGGCCGTTCGACGAGGGCCACGAGCACGGCGGCGGCGGCGAGGGGTTGGGCGTCCACATGCGCGTGCGTCGGATCCAGGTCGAAGTCGGAGCGCACGAGTCCGCCGTCGGTCGGCTCTTTCAAGGGATCGAGATGCGTCGCGATCCACTCGCGCAACGCCCCCGCCTCGTCGCCCGTCGTCACGCGACGCGATCTTGCGGCGCACCCACGGGGAACCAGGCGCCGTTGGAGGCGACACACGGGATCCGGCCGGCGGGAAGGTCGCGGTCCTCGGCCATTTCCGCCAGTTCGTAGAACGCCGGCCGGGCGATCAGCGCCTCCAGGCCCCGGCGGACATGGACATAGGGCCGAGGCTCGCCGGTCGCGTCGTCGATCTCCACGCGAATGGGGTTTTCCGGCCCCGCCTCGACCTCGTCGCCGACATTGGTGAGGAAGCGCAGCGCCGCGCCGACGCGGTCCACCCGCACGGCGACGAACGGCGCGTCCTCCACGGTGATCGCCAGCTTTTCCACCGGGGTGACCAGGACGAACCCCTCGGGGTCCTTGCGCAGGACGGTGGAGAACAGGCGCACGAGGGCCTCGCGGCCGATCGGGGTCCCCTCGTGAAACCACTGGCCGTTTCGCTTGATGACGATGTCGATCGCGCCGCAGTGGGCCGGGTTCCACAGGTGGACCGGCGGAAGGCCGCGGCCGGGGGCCTGGTCCCTGGCCGCGGCGATCACCCCGTCCAGTCCCGTCGTCTGCGTCGCCTCGCTCATGCCCCTGAAGAGTTAGACGCGTCGGCGGCCCCGCTCAAGGCGCCGGTTCGCGGCGCTCGGCGCCGGCCTGGGTGGTGGTCCAGGTCACGCCGTCCTTCGAGGTCTGGATGTCGAAGCGGATGTGGTCCTTGCCATCGAAACGGTTGAGGGTCCGCTCGCGGTCCTTGTCCGTGCCCGTGGCCGAATAGATCCAGCGGTCGCCGTCGATGGTCAGGTGGAACCACGAACCGGGCGCCGCGCCGTCGGCCATCAGGGTCTGGGTTACATAGGTCTGGCGTCCGTCCGCGGCGTCGCGCGGCAGATAGACCACCAGATCGCCGCTCTTTCCACCCACCGCCTGCTCGCAGGCGTAGAACAGGCCCGTGCGGGCGCAACGGTTTTCCAGATGCATGATCTTGCCGTCGGCCCCGGTGACCTCCCACTTGCCGTCGAGAAGGCGAAGGGGGGCGTAGGGGTCCGCGTCCGCCGCGGCGGCATGGCCGGCGAGGCAAAGCGCAAAGAGTCCCGTCGCCATGCCGAAACGATCTGTATATACGGTTGACATATCCCGCCGCTCGCCCAAATTGGATGTTTGATCGTGAGGGAGACCCTATCACGTGAACCGCACGACCGTGTTTCTGACCAATCGTTCCCAAGCCGTGCGCCTCCCCAAGGAGGTGGCGTTTCCCGCCGGTGTCCGCGAGGTGGTCATTCTGATGGACGGCGCCCGGCGGGTCATCGTTCCGGCCGACGCGGTGTGGGACGACTTCTTCGATGCGCCGGGCATCGAAATCGGCGAGCGCGCGCAACCGCCGGTTCAGGATCGCGAACCGCTTTGACCTTGCGCTACATGCTCGACACAGACCTCTGTGTCAGGTTGCTCCGCGACCGGCCGCCGGGCCTTCGCGCCCGGTTCAACGCCGAGGCCGCCGCCCTGTGCATCTCGTCGATCACGCTGGCCGAGCTCATACATGGCGTGGAGAAATCCGCTCGTCCGTCGGAAAATCGGGGCGAGGTCGATCGCTTGATCGCGCGGCTGGCGGTGCTCCCCTTCGATGAACGGGCGGCGGCCCACGCCGGCGAGATTCGGGCGAACCTCGAGCAGGGCGGCCGGCCGATCGGGGCCCACGACCTGTTGATCGCCGGGCACGCCCGCGGCGAGGGACTGGTGGTGATCACCGGAAACCTCCGCGAGTTCAACCGTGTCGAAGGCTTGCGCGCGGAAGACTGGCTGCCGGCCTGACCGCGCCCGCCAATCCCTCCGCCGCGCCCGGCCTCAGCGCCCGGACGAGGACGCGGCGGCGGTCGACCGGGCCGGGCATGATCACGCCGCGGGCCGGCTCGGCCGCGAAGCCGAGAGGGGCGAAATAGCTCTCGTCGCCGACGAGGAGCACCAGGCCGTGACCGCCGCGTTGGGCGGCGTCGCACGCCGCGCCAATCAGGGCCGCCCCCAGTCCGCGGGCGCGGAACGCCGCCTCCACGGCGAAGGGGCCGAGGAGCACGGCCGGGGCTTCGCCGATCGCAATCGCCCACAGCCGTGCGCAGCCAACAACGGTCCCGTCGGCGCGGGCGACGAGCGACAGGCCGGGGATCGGCCGGCGGCCTTCGCGCAGGCGCTCGGCGGCCTTGGCGTGGCGGCCGGGGCCGAACGCGCGGTCGATCAGCGCCTCGACGGCGTCGGCGTCGGCGGCCTCCTCGGGCCCGATCGGCGGCAACCGGCTTTCCATGGGAGCGCGGGTAGGCGCCGCGAACCCGCCCGTCAACGCCTTCGTTGCGTTTGGGGGCGTCGCCGGGCTATGGCCGCCCATGCCCGACGCGCCCCGCGCCCTGCCCTCGGCGCGCGCGCTGCTGCGTCAGAGCGACTACATGAGGTTCTGGACCTCGCGTTGGATGGGAAGTCTGGGGTCCCAGATCCAGAGCGTCGCCATGGGCTGGCAGGTCTATGAGATTTCCCGTCGCACGCTCGGCGTCGGCCAATCGGCGTTCAATGTCAGCCTGATCGGCCTGATCACCTTCGCCCCCCTCCTTTTCCTCGCCCTTCCGGCGGGGGAGGCCGCCGACCGGCACGACCGGCGCGGGGTCCTGCTCGCGTGCTACGCCGGCGAGGCGGCGGCGGTGGCCATCCTCGCGTGGGCGAGTTTCAGCCACGCCGCCACCGTGCCGCTGCTCCTTTGCGTGGCCGCCTTGTTCGGGGCCTCGCGCGCGTTTTTCTCCCCCGCGATGACCGCTCTTGGCCCCATGCTGGTGCCGCGCGACCTTCTCCCCCGGGCGATCGCGTGGAATTCGCTGGCGTGGCAGTCGGCGTCGATCGCCGGACCCGCCGTCGCCGGCGCCCTCATCGCTTTTTCTACCGGGACCGCCTACGCGGCCACCCTCGGCCTCTATCTCGCCGCCGCCCTCGCCCTGATGACCATCCGCGGAAACACCCGCCCGACGCTCCAGCCGGGGTCGCGGCTGGATCTGGTGAGGGAGGGCCTCGCCTATGTGTGGCGCAACAGGGTGGTGTTTGGGGCCATATCGCTGGACCTGGCGGCGGTGATTCTCGGCGGGGCCACGGCCCTGTTGCCCGCCTTCGCCCGCGACGTCCTCCACGTCGGACCGGAGGGATTTGGCATCCTCCGCGCCGGTCCGGCCATCGGCGCGACGGTCGTCGGCGTCTGGCTCGCCGGCCGCCCGATCCGGCGCAAGGCGGGGGCGATCATGTTCGTCGGGGTGGCGATCTACGGCGCCGCCACCCTCGCCTTCGGCGTCTCGAAACTCTTGTGGCTGTCGGTCGCCGCCCTCGCCGTGCTCGGTGGGGCCGACATGCTCAGCGTCTTCGTCCGCCAGACCCTCGTCCAGTTGATGACCCCCGACGCCATGCGCGGCCGGGTGGCGGCGGTCTCCACCCTGTTCATCGGCGCCTCCAACGAGCTTGGCGAGTTCGAGAGCGGCCTCGTCGCCCGGTTTCTGGGTCCCGTGGGCGCGACGGTGTTCGGCGGCGTCGGCGCGCTTCTGGTCACCGGGGCGTGGGCCGCGCTGTTTCCCGCCTTGCGCAAGGCCGACCGCCTCGAATAAGCGTCGTGCGGAGTTTTCACGGGAGAGACGCATCATGGGCATCCTCGAGGGCAAGGTCGTGCTGATTACCGGCGGCGGCAACGGCATCGGCCGCGAGTGCGCCCTGATCGCCGCCCGCGAGGGGGCCAGGGTGGTGGTCAACGATCTGGGCGGCGGCATGTCCGGCGACGACGAGGGCTCCGCCGGCCCGGCGGAAACGGTGGCCCAGGAAATCCGCGCCGCCGGCGGCGAGGCGGTGTCCAATTCCGAGAGCGTGACCTCGATGAGCGCGGTGCGCGGCATGGTCGAGCAGGCGATGGACAGCTTTGGCGGCCTCCACGCGGTGATCAATCCGGCGGGGATCCTGCGCGACCGCATGTTCCACAAGATGAGCGAGGACGACTGGGACAAGGTGATCGAGGTCCATATGCGCGGGACGTTCAACGTCTGCCGCGCGACCATCGAGCACTTCCGCGACCAGAACGACGGCGCCTATATGCTGTTCACCTCCACCTCGGGGATCGTCGGCAACATCGGTCAGGGCAACTATGGCGCGGCCAAGATGGGCATCGCCGGCCTGTCGCGGATCATCGCCATGGAGGGGGCGCGCAACAATGTGCGCTGCAATTGCCTGGCCCCGGTGGCGTGGACGCGGATGACCCAGTCGGTGCCGGTTCGCGACGAGGCCTCGGCCAAGCGCCGCGAGCAGATCGCCACCGCCATCCGCCCCGATCAGCCGGCACGCTTCTCGGTGGCCCTGATCTCCGACCGCGCCAAGGAGGTGAGCGGACAGATCTTCGGGGCCAGCGGCGAGAACATCATCCTCTACAGCCAGCCGAGGGCGATCGAGACGGTGACCCGGCCCGACGGCTGGACGGTGGACACCATCCTCTCCGAAGCCATTCCGAAGTTGGCGCCCAGGTTCTACAGCCTCGAGCGCCCGGCCCTGCAGTCGACACCGGCTCCGGCGACCTGAGCCCCGCCACCCTCTCGGCGAATGAAAGGGCGAAGGGCGCCGCCCGGGACTATCGCGCCTTCGGCCTGCGTATTCGCTCGGAGATCGCGCTGCCCGAACTGACCCGCGCGGCGGGCGCGGGCGTCGCCGACGTGACGATCCGGCGGGGCCGCGCCGGGGAGGGGGGCGGTCCTGACG
>JBDTKQ010000217.1:0-9687 GCA_039935235.1 Caulobacteraceae bacterium | reverse complement strand
GGTCGGGCCGCCCACCGAGGCACAGGTCGCGGCGGTGCGCATGGCCTTGGCCGCGACCGACGGAAAGGCGGTGGCCTATTGCCGCTCGGGCACCCGCTCGATCACCACCTGGGCCCTCGGCCGCCCGGCCGACGAACGCAAGGAAGCCGTCCGCCGCGCCGCCGAGGCGGGCTTCGATCTGTCCGGGATCCTGCCCTGACGGTCGGGGAGGGTAGGTGACGCGTGGGCCGAGAGAAGCGTCGGGGCGTCTGACGCCGCCTGAGCCGCGACCGGGGCGGCGGAGATCACCCGCAGGACACCGAGAACCGCTGTTCGCCCTCTGGCCGTGGGCCACACCTTCCGCAAAAAACGACAGGCGCCGGGCCGAAAACGATATGCGTGGCTCTGCAAATGCCAAGCCGGCCATCCGTCGACGGGAAAATCGCCGACGGCCTCAATGGCTCATCGGCACGAGGTGACCGGAGCTCTGCTGGAAATTGTCGACGCCGCGCGCGGCGTCAGCGGCCTGGGCTTCCCATTGGCCGCGGGTCATGCACACCCTGTGGCCCCCCAGCCGGCTGCCGGTGACTTCTTCGGTCTTGCACACCTTTTCATCGGTGTAGGACGTCTTGACGGCGGGTTTCGCGGTTTCGGCGGCGGGACTCGTGCGGGTCTGGGCGGCGGCGACCGCGGGAATGGCGGCGGCGAACAGGAGGCCGGCGATGGCGGGAAGGGCAATCAGGGTCTTCATCGAAAAGTGTCCTTGCGAGATAGTAGCGTGACATTTGGCGGATCGACGGTTGCGATGCAAGCCTCGGCGGGGCCACATAGGGTGATGATCCCCTATGTCCGCGACTTCGATTTCGACTACGGCCGGCCCGACCGGGTCTCGCCGCTGATCCGCCGCGTGGTGGCCGACAATCCCGGCCCCTTCACCTTTCGCGGCACCGGAACCTATATCGTCGGTCGCGGCGAGGTGGCGGTGATCGATCCGGGTCCGGACCTGGACGATCACCTCGCCGCCATCCTTCGCGCTGTCGAGGGCGAGGCGGTGAGCCATATCCTGGTCACTCACCACCACGCCGACCACTCGCCCCTCGCCCGGCCCCTAGCGGCCGCCACCGGGGCGAGGATTTACGGCTGCGCGGTCAAGGCCCCGCCGGCGGAGGAGACCGTCAAGCTGGAAGCCGGCCATGACGATTTCACTCCCGAGGTTTCAGTCTGTGGTGGCGCGACCATCGCTGGCAAGGGCTGGACGATCGAAGCCATCCCCACTCCTGGCCACACCTCCAACCACATCTGCTATGCGCTGGCCGAGGAGAACGCCCTCTTTTCCGGCGACCACATCATGGGCTGGTCGACCACGGTGATCACACCGCCCGACGGCGACATGGGCGACTATCTGCGCAGCCTCGAAACCATCAGGGCGCGAAACTTTTCCACCCTGTGGCCGACCCACGGGCCGCCGGTCACGAATGTCGGCCCCTTCATCGATGCCTACATCGAGCATCGCCGCGAACGCGAGCGGCAGATCGTGGAGCGTCTCGCCGCCGGCGAGGTTCGCATCCGCCAGATGGTGCCGACCCTCTACGCCGACGTCGACCCCCGCCTGCACCCCGCCGCCGCCCATTCGGTTCTCGCCGCGATGATCGAGTTGGTGAAGCGCGGTGAGGTGGTCACCGACGGCAAGCCCGGCATGGAGAGCGACTATCGGCTGGCGGGATGACGTCCGCTGACGGCGCCCAAAATCGCTCCGTTGATCGCCGCCACGACGGCGCCGGCGCCGGGTTCGGCCGGCAACTTCGCGATCAACGCCGAGGCGCCTGCGCGTCCCGCGACGAGCCGGTCGCTCATGGACCGCGCCCGCACCACCGACTGCGCCACCGTTCGCAAGACGATGGCATCGCTCGTCTCCTCGACCAGAACCTGACCCCGAGGGCCAGGCCGTGCCGCTTGCGCAACGCCGCCGGGAGACTCATCGGTCCCGAGGGGGTGACCGTGGCTTTCAACATGAAGAATGTCCTATCCGAACTACGTGGCGTGCAGGAGTCGGTGCGCCACGATCAAATCATCGAGCCACAGATCGCTTCCATTACCCCACACCCGGCAGAACATATCCCTTCATCCGTTCACGGATCAGTTTCTTGTCGATCTTGCCCGTACCGCCCAGGGGGATATCGGGGACGAACACGACGTCGTCGGGGGTCCACCACTTGGCGATCTTGCCTTCGAGGAAGGTGAGGAATTCCTCGCGGGTGGCGCTCTCGCCCTCCTCGAGCTGAACCAGCAAGAGGGGGCGCTCGTCCCACTTGGGGTGGGGAACCCCGATCACCGCCGCGATCAGGGCCTTGGGGTGGCCGGCGGCGATGTTCTCTATCTCGATCGAGCTGATCCATTCGCCGCCGGACTTGATCACGTCCTTGGCGCGGTCGGTGATCGCCATGTAGCCGGCCGGATCGATGGTGGCCACGTCGCCGGTATCGAAGAAGCCTTGCGCGTCGAGGATGTTGCCGCCGTCGCCCTTGAAATATTCCCGGGCGATGAACGGTCCCTGGATCGACAGCCGCCCAAAGGTCGTCCCGTCGCGGGGGAGGGCCTCGCCGGCGTCGTCGGTCAGCTTGAGCTCCACCCCCAAAGGCGGGCGGCCTTGCTTGAGTTTGTAGGGCATCTGCTCGTCGAAGGAGAGGGCGGCGATTTCCGGGGTCGGCGTGGACAGGGTGCCGAGGGGCGAGGTCTCCGTCATTCCCCAGGCGTGGACCACGTCCACCCCATAGTCGTCGTGAAAGGCGCGGACGATCGCCTCCGGCACCGCCGAGCCGCCGATGACCACCCGCTTCAACGTGGTGAGCGTCGCCTTCGTCGCCCGCATGTGGGCCAGCAGCATCTGCCACACAGTGGGCACGGCGGCGGAGAACGTCACCTTCTCGGTCTCGAGCAACTCGTGGATCGAGGCCCCGTCCATCCTGGCTCCCGGCATCACCAGCCTGGCCCCCACCGCCGGACAGGAGAAGGTCAGGCCCCAGGCGTTGGCGTGGAACATCGGAACCACGGCCAGCACGGTATCCTTGACCGACAACCCCATGACGTCGGTCTGCAAGGTGACGAGGGTGTGGAGGAAGTTGGAACGGTGGGAGTAGAGCACCCCTTTGGGATTGCCGGTGGTGCCGGAGGTGTAGCAAAGGCCGCAGGCGGTTTGCTCGTCGAAGCCGCCCCATGTGCAATCGGCGGAACCGCGCTCGATAAGGGTTTCCGAGGCGACCGCGCCCTCGAGGGGGACGCTCGCCATCCGCCCCTCGTCGGTGAGGACGATGAACCGCTCCACCGTCGGCATCCGCGCTCGGTTTTCAATCAGGATCGGCAGGAAGGTCAGGTCGGTGAAGATCACGCGGTCTTGCGCGTGATTGACGATGTAGCAGAGCTGGTCGGCGAACAGGCGGGGATTGAGGGTGTGGCACACCGCGCCGATGCCCATGATCGCATACCACGCCTCGATATGCCGTCCGCTGTTCCACGCCAGGGTGGCCACCCGGTCGCCCGGCCGGATGCCCATCTCCAGAAGGGCGTTTGAGAGGCGCTTGGCGCGACCGTGGATCTCGCCCCAGGTGGTGCGGACGATCGGGCCTTCCACCGAGCGGGTGATCACCTCGCGGCCGGCGTGCCACTCGGCCGCGTGGTCGAGGATTCTGTCGACCGTCAGCGGCCAGTCCTGCATCAGCCCGAGCATCCGCGCCGTCCTCCTGGTTTGGCCGTCGTCTTAGGGAAAGAGGCGCCGTGTCGTCCAGCGTTCGCCGTCCCGGGTGAAGGCCAGGCGTTCGTGCAGGCGGAACGGGCGGTCGCGCCAGAACTCGATGGAGAGCGGCCGCACCCGCCAGCCGCTCCAGTGCGGCGGACGGGGGACGGTACCCAGACCGAAGCGCAGTCCCGCCGCCGCCACCCGCTTTTCCAGCGCCAGGCGATCGGCCATCGGCGCCGACTGATCCGACGCCCACGCTCCGATCTGGGCCGAGCGGGCGCGGGTGGCGAAATAGGCGTCGGCCTCAGCGCCGGCCACCGCTTCCACCGTTCCGCGGATGCGCACCTGTCGCCGCAGCGACTTCCAGTGGAACACCAGCGCCGCCCGCGGATTTGCCGCCAGTTCGCGGCCCTTGGCGCTCGTCGTATTGCTGTAGAAGACGAACCCGCGCCGATCGACGTGCTTGAGCAAGACCATGCGTGCGTCGGGCAGGCCCGTCTCGTCGACGCTGGCCAGGGTCATGGCGTTGGGATCGTTCGGTTCCGCCGCCGCCGCCTCGCTCAGCCAGGCCTGGAACAAGGCGACAGGATCGCTCCGTGACAGAAGCTCCGGCGGATTCGCCCGGGCGACCGCGGCGACGTAGTCGTCCTCGGCCGGCGAGGCGGGGATCGGGCGCGGATCGCTCATGGGGGGTTTATAGGCAATTTGGAGCCTTCCGCGATGGTTCATCCGCCGAAGAGATAGGCGCAACTCCTGTCTGCGGGATCGTGGGCGACGATACGATCGTAGAGGGCGAGGTTCTCGGCGACCGCGCGGCCGATGTCCTCCGGAACGAGAAAACCGGCGGCGCTCTGGCGAGCGGCGGCATGGCGCACTTTGGCTTCGAAAGCCGCTCGCGTCGGATAGCGCTCGGCGAGACTCGGTCGCGGATCGCCGGTGGCGAGGCGTTCGGCGCGGGTGCGGGCAAAGGGGGCGAAACTGCCGTCGAACCTGGCCGTCGCCCATGGAAAACCCGTCTCCCGCGCGCGCCCGTTCCAGCCGGTGTGGGAACCCAGCGGCGCCCGAAGTTCCACCAACCTCACCCCGCCACGATCGTTTCCGTCCGCGTCGGGGGTGGGAACGCGGGTCTCGAACGCCGGGCCGTGGGCCGGAGGAACGACGTCGGCGATCCCCTCGCCGGCGAATCGCGGCCCGAAATCCAGCCTGGGCTCGCGCAGATTTTGCTCGGGAGGGATCAGACCGACGCCCTTCGGAAAAGCCGCGCGATAGGCCTCGGTCGTGACCAGCCCGCCGTCGGCCAGCTTCGGCCACGCGCTGGGCGGCGGCGGCGCGCCCTCCACCGTCCACCGCTCCAGCGCCAGGATCAGCGCCCGCATCGCCAGGTAGTGGTCGGTCGTCGAGACGCAGTTCACGTATGGCTTCCGTGTCTGGGACCGGCCGACATAGTGCTGCGCGCCCATGAAGGCGTAGGCCCGCACGTTCGGCGCGAGGGCAACGTCGGCGCCCCCGTCCGGCGTGGTCCCGATCAAGGATGCACCCCGGTTCCAGAACTCGGTCGAGGTGTCGGCGATCATCACCTTGGGAAGGACGCCCCGCGCGTCGGCCGCCCGATCGAGGGTCGAGCCGGTCGCTCCGCTCACCGGATCGCGCGACGGGGTGCTGGTGAAGGGGAAGGCGTCGGCCGGATAGTCATGCTCCTCGAGCATCGATGGATGGCGCGTGGGCTGCGCGAAGCGGCTGTTGAACCCCGCGGCGCCGCCGGCGCCGGGCACCTCCAGATAGGCGCCGTCGAAGGCGAGGCGGCCGGTCTCGTCCACGTCCAGTCCGTCGTGGAACATCCGCCCGATCACCCGCGCCGACTGGCTGATGCCGAAGATCAGCACCTTGTCCGGTTTGGGTCCGCCGTCGAACGAATGATCGCGGAAATACGCCAGCAGATCGCGGATGCCCGCCAGTCCGGCGCCGGCGACATAGGGGTCTTTCGCGACATAAGTCAGTTCATAGATCGTCGCCGGCCGGAACCCACCGTCGAGGGCCACCCGGCCGGGACCGCCCGGAGTCCCGGCGGCGACGAAGCGCCAGTGGGCGCGGCCGATGGGAACACGCGGATCGTCCGGCCGGGCGCGGACGGTGAGCACGGCGGCCGGATCGTCCGGCGTCGCGGGTTCATAGGTCAGGCCGCGCATGCCGGCGTAGCTGACGACAGGCGTCGGCGTGGAGACGATGATTTCGTTTTCCACCCGCCCGGCGATCGCCGCGCCCCCCGCTCCCCTCGCCACCGGCGGGGCGAAGACCAGCGGTCGGGCCGGGGGCGCCTGGGGAGCCACATCCCACGTCCACGCCGAGAACAGCAGGGTGAAACCGTGGCGCATGAGAAAACCGTCGCCAGCGTCGGCGGCCGTGGTCGGATCGTTGTTGACCGGAGAGACGCCGTCCACCTGGCCGAGCATGGCGATGGCGCCCCGGTTGTTGACGTCGTAGAGCAAGGTCGAGCGGGCGGCCCTGACCGGCCGGAGCATGACGAACTCGCTTTTGAACACGACCCGGCCGCGGGCGTCGCGCGGCGCGAGCTTCAGATCGGCAATCCGCGCATTGGCCGGGGCCGCGGGGTCGAGGGCGAACCACGCCACCCCGCGGATCTTCTCATAGGTCCCCGCCGCCCCGAACGTCACGCCCGGCGCGAACGCCGACCGCTCGGTGACCTCGACCCGCTCCACCGCCGCACACGCCGGCGCCGCGGCGAGGAGGCAAAGGGCAATGGCCGTCCATGCCAAAGTCATGAGTTTATCCACCCTCTCCCTCACGCGCCTCGGGTCGCGATCGGCCTCGGAATCTGATTTTCAGCCCCATGCGTATAGACCGCGAAGGCGAGAACAGTCGATCAGACCACGCGGATGCGAAACTCACGGCGGAGATCGGCCAAGGTTCGGTCCATGAAAGCCTCGGGCGGTTCCCAGGGCCAGCGTCCGTGCATACGCCAAGCTTCGCCGACCGCGCGCAGCATGCGCGGAACGGCTCGGAGTGTGCCGCGCAACACGGTCAGGTAACCCACCTCCTTGAATATCGCTTTCGTCTGCGCATCGCTGGAGAGGTAGCGCGAATAGCGGCCCCAGCCCACATCGCTCGACAGCAGGGTGCGGGTGTCTGCCATCGCCTCGTCCTCCAGCGTCGTATCGAGACCAAAGATCACATGGCAGATATCATGGCTGCGGAAGAGGGCCTGGCTCTCGAGCGGCAGCGCCCCTGGCGGCGTCACGCGCCCCGCGTTTGCGGCGTAGTATTCAGCGAGGCCGTCCGCCAGCGTCATGCGCGCATCCTGCGCCTGATAGTGGCGACGCCGCGCCGATCGAATGCCGGTGAGCTGTTCTTTCGTCGTCACGGTCGCGACCATCGAGAAGACTCCGATACTACTGAAATTGACGCGCGACAATTTCGTAGCGCAAGGCGGTCAGTGATCGGAGCGGGCTCCCGCCTCGCTGTTGCCCGGGCATTTCAAAACCGACCTCTCTCGCGGTCACGTCGCCGCGAATTTCAGGGGCATTGTCCTGGGTCCGGAGATGAAGTTGGAGGCCAGCCATTGGGGAGGCGCGGCCAGTTCGAAGCGGTCCATCCGGATCAGCACCTCGGTCAGCATGGCGTCGATCTCGATGCGGGCGATGTGTTGGCCGAGGCAGCCGTGGGGTCCGGTCCCGAAGGCGATCTGTTCGTTGGGCGTGCGCGCGAGATCGAGAGCGTCGGCCCGCTCGAATTTCGCCGGGTCGCGGTTGGCCGCGCCGAAATACATCACCACCTTGTCGCCCTCACGGATGGATTTGCCGCCAAATTCGAGATCACGGCGGGCGGTGCGGCGCATGTAGATCACCGGGCTCGTCCAGCGCAGCAACTCCTCGCGGGCGGCGGGAAGGCGTCCCGGCAGATCGGCTTTCAGCCACGCGAGTTGGTCCGGATGCTCCATCAGCGCCAAAAGGCCGGCGGACAGGAGGTTGCGGGTGGTGTCTCCCCCGGCGTCAACCAGAAGCAGAAAAAACAGCAGGAACTCGGTGTCGTCTAGGCGGCGGCCCTCCACCTCGCAGGCGAGTAGCCTCGAGGCCAGATCGTCCGCCGGCCGGGCGCGTTTCTCGGCGATCACGCCGGCCCCGTATTCGAACATTTTCGCTACCGCGTGGCCGCCGGCCCCCGGAGGAAGGGCCTCGGGCGCGGTGTGGATGGCCTCGGTCAGCTTGTAGAGCTCGCGCCCGTCTTCGGCCGGCAAGCCCATCAGGTCGGCGATGACGAAGGACGGCATTTCGCCCGCCACCTCGGCGACGAAATCGCATTGGCCCCGCCCGATCACGGCATCGACGATCCCCTTGGCGAGGGCCTCGATCCGCCCGGCTCGGAGGCGGGCGGCCGGAAGGGTGAATTCCGAGCGGATCAGTTTTCGAAACTGGGTGTGGGCCGGTGGATCCATCATCAGCATCATCTTGTACGGGCCGAACCCCCCCGCCTGCCCGGCGAGGGGATCCTGGATCATGATCGTCGGCTCGGAGGAGAAGGACTGGAAATCCCGGTCCACGCTCCACACGTCGTCGAACCGGGTCACCGCCCAGAATCCCGGGCCGCCCGGCTCCGCGTGCCAATGGACCGGATCGTGCTCGCGCAGCCAGGCGAACTGATCGTGGGGTTGGCCGGCGGCGAAACGGGCGGGGGAAAGCAGATCGATTTCCATGGCGGCCACGTTAGCCGCCGCCGCAGTCAGTCGTCCATGGTCGCCGGATCGCCGGCGGCGAGGCGGCCCGACCTCAGCCAGCGGTCCAGCCCCGGCGAAAGCTCGGCGCCCGCCCGGCGCCGGTAGAGCGCCGCGTCCGCCCCGCTCAGCGACTCGCGCCAGCGTTCGTTGGAGCCCTTGAACAGGAAGCCCGCCGCGCCGCCCTCGAAGGCGTTCTCGAGGCCGGGGAGAAGGGCGCCGACATCGCCTTTCATCGCCTCGAAGGTCGCCGCTTCCACCAGGTTTGGCCACAACGGCGCCGGTGTCTCGATGCCGAGAAAGGCGGCGATCCGTCGCATCTCGCCATCGAGGTCGGCTGTGAGGTCGTTGTAGTGGACCATCAGAAGATTGGCCCGCCGCCGCTCGGTCCAATAGCTCCGCTCGAGGGAAAAGAAAGCGCTTGCGTCCGGCTCCATGGCGCGGGCCGCGCCGGCGCCGTCAATCCAACCCCTGAAGAAGTCCCCGGGATCAGCCGCGGGCCGGGGATAGGGCCGTCCGATCGTCTCGTCGTCCAGGCCGGCCTTGTCGAGCAGTTCGAAGCGTTTGTAGTGCAGGGTGTGGTTGTGCCACGACATGCACGCATCCAGCCCGTCGCGGGCGACGTGGATATAGCGGACCTCGTCCAACACCGGCAGGGCATCCAGCGGCAGATGGCTCTTGAGGAACCGCCGGTGAGTCTGGCCCTCGATCCGCGCCATGATCGCATCGATCGGGGTGGTGAACCGCGAATCGACCCACGGCGAGACCTCCATCACCGCCAGCGGTTCGGGTGACTGGAAAATCAGCAAACCGACGATGCGTTGCGTCCAGGTGGTGCCGCACTTGGGGTGCGTTGCGATGACGACGTCGCCGGCGCGCGGCGCGTAGCCGTCCCACCGGCGGCTGTCCATGTGCCAAGTCCGGACAATGCGCGATGCGGGCCGCGAAACCATGAAATTCTCCCCCTCGGCTGGGCATTTGCCACTTGGGCCGCGCGGTCCGCAAGCGAGAGGTGCAGCCTCGTCCCGCGCCGAAGACACGGGTGTGCGACGTCAGACCGCGGACACCGCCGCGCGCCGGCGCATCGTCGCGCCGATCGCAGCGACGCCGACCAGCATCATCGCCCATGTCGCCGGTTCCGGAACGCCCGGGGTCGGCGAGGGCCCGCCGCCGCCTCCCGGCAGAACCGCCGGCGGGACGAGCGGGGGAACTCCCCCGCCCGGCGCGATGACCGGTGGAAGCGGACCTT
>JBDTKQ010000216.1:0-7751 GCA_039935235.1 Caulobacteraceae bacterium | reverse complement strand
TATCTCCGGCGGCCACGTCCCCCCGGCGGATCGCGCCGGGCGGACGGGCTAGATTCGAGGCGTGTAGGTGTTTCGTTCGCGCGCCACCTCGTCCGCCGAGTCGGGCGGGGCCGCCGGGTCGAACGATGACCAGCCGTTCGCGCGATAGGCTCGGCCCCGGGTGGCGGCGTCCACGGCGTGGAAGCGGCGCAGCGCCGCTTCCGCTTGGGCGTAGTGGGCGTCATCCACGCGGGCGCTCACCAGGGAACCTCCACGACGCACGCCCTCGGCATAGACGTGGGCGTCCTTCTCATCGACGCCGGCATGCGTGAGAGCTCCCACAAGGCCGCCTGTCGCGCCACCGGCGGCGGCGCCGACCAAAGCGCCTACGCCGGTGGACACCAACCATCCGGCCGCGACCACCGGGCCAAGCCCGGGAATGGCCAACAGGCCCAGCCCCGCGAGCAATCCGCCGGCGGCGCCCAGGCTGCCGCCGATGACGGCGCCCTTTCCAGCGTCCTCGCCGCCTTCCCGGGCGGTGTCTTCCCTGGCCAGCGGCCCGCGGTGGGCGTGGGCGCCGTCGGCGTTGCTGGCGACGACACTGATGTCGGCATGGGGAATACCCATCGCCTCAAGCTCGCCCACGGCCGCTTGGGCCTCGGCGAAATTGTCGAAAAGTCGGGTAACGGTCTTGGTCATTGTTCTTGTCCTGATCGCTTGGGGTTAATTGCCGACCACATTGCCTTTAAAGTCCAGCGCGACGCTCTGGGTCTTGCCGTCCTTCATCGCGGTCGCGTGCCAGACACCGTCGGCGTCCTTGGAGAGACCGGCGACATTGGTGTAGCCTGAGTTTTCGATGTGTCCCTTGGCTTGACCCTGGGTGAACGAGTTGTGGCCCGCCGCGGGGGGTCCGTCGTTCATCGGGTGGGGCGCTTTCACGGCGGCATTGCCGCTGGCGGAGGCGTCGGCCATTGGCGGGGCGGCCGCGTCGGCGGCTACCGGGGTGGACGGGGCGGCGGCGTCCGCGACGGGGACATCGGCCGCCTTCGGAGCATCGGTTTTCGAACAGGCGGCGAGGGATAACGCCGCCAGGGCGGTTAAGGCTATACGCATGGCTATTCTCCTGAGGTCCGAAGATCCGATTTTGCCAGTCGCGTGAGGCCGCAACGATTGGCGATTGCGCGAAGAACGTAGGTTCTGACGGTTGGTTCCGGCCGCACTTTCAGGGTGCCGCGGTTGCCGCGGAGCCGAACGGCTGGTCCACGTCGAAGGCGCCTTGGATTGCGTTTTACAACGCCCGTTCAGGAGTTTCTTCATCGCAGCCTCGCGGCAACCACCCGTTTGCCAGCGCGCGGCGAGCACGGTGGGGATCAGTATCCAGGTTTGCGGCTAGGCGGCTATTATGACTGTTCCACGATCCCCCCTTTTTGAAAACGCTGAAGCGTGGGGCCTCAAGCGGGAAGCAGCTCGCGGGGTTTGGGCCACGTGATCGTGCTTGTGAGGCCCATCGATGAATCGTCCGCCTGCGGGGAGTTCGGAAGGCGCTATCTGGCCGGAAGTCAGGAGATCCGGAGATGGGCCGCAAGTCACGGGCGCGGCGCGCGAGTTCGAGCCCGTCCAGATGCGGCATCTGGATGTCCGAAAAAGGCAGGTGAAACTCGCTCTCCGACTTGACGATCGCGATGGCCTGGACGCCGTGTTCGGCTTCGAGGACCTCAAAGCCCTCCTCGCAGAGGTAGGCGATGACGACCGACCGGACCATGGCATGATCCTCGGCGACCAGGAAAATCGGTGTTCGAGGGGATTCATTTTGTCTCAACACTCAGGCAGCGTTGATGTGCCAAGTCGGGAGGTCGTATTTGTCGGAACTGAACAGAGGGCGGCTACGTCGGAAACGAGAACCTGAAACACGAGCCTTGCCTAGTCAGATGGGGGCCGCCGGCGATCCGGCCGCCCAGTTGATCGACGAGGGTGGTCACGACCTTCATCCCCAACCCCGAGCTCCGCGACGGATCGAAGTCCGCCGGCAAACCCTCGCCCTCGTCGCAGACACTCAGTTCACGCACGCCATCCTCGACGCGGTAGGCGACGTCGATCTTCCCGGCTCCATGCTTGGCTGCGTTGGTGACGAGTTCGTTTACGATGAGGCCGATGGGCTGGATCGAGGTCGTTGGCACATCGCCCTCGTCACCGGTCACTTCGATGGTCTTGCCGAGGATCCCCGACAGATCAGCGCAAAGACGGCGGAGGAAGGCGAGGCATGACACGTTGGGGGTCGGTTCGGAATAAAAGTGGCTATGCACGCGGGCGACCGCGGCGACCCGGCTCGCCGCCATCTCCAGATGGCGCGATGCGTCGGCCACGTTGGACGCTCTGCTCTGCATCGTCAGCAAGCCTGCAATGAACTGCAGGCTGTTCATCACCCGGTGGTCGATCTCGCGCGCCATGAGCTGGTTCTGCGCAACGGCCCGCCGAGCGGCCAAGCGAAGCTCCAGCTGGTCCATGACCACGGCGGCCAAGTCCTGAAGATCGTCGACCTGCCGCTGCTCGACCGGACGAGGTGTCTTGTCGATCACGCAAAGGGTCCCGAGGTTATGTCCGTCCGCGGTTTTTAGGGGCACCCCTACGTAGAAGCGAAGCCCGAAATCCCCGGCGACGAGGGGGTTGGCGAGCGCGCGTGGATCAACCTTGGCGTCCGGGAGGATGTGAGGGTCGCTGGAGAGGATCGCCGAGGCGCAAAGGCCGGGATCCCGACCGATCTGGGTCACTTTCAGCCCGTGGTGGGACTTGAACCAGATTCGGTCGCTATCCACGATGCTGATGATCGAGATGGGAACATCGAAGACGCGCGCCGCGATCGCCGTAATACGGTCGAATGCGCCATCCGGAGGCGTGTCGAGGATGTCGTACCGTCGCACGGCAGCCATGCGCTGGGCTTCGTTGGGCGGCGACAGAGCGAGCGATCGACCATCCATTGGCTAGACTCCTTTCTTGCTTGCCCATTGAGAGAGGTGAGACCGTCGCGCGCAATGTGACGTGACCCCCAACATTCATCCAGTCATGGCGGCGAGGTGCTGGAATCCTTCGTCACCAAAACCCGGGCGTCACCAAAACCCGGGACAAGGCGGCCCCCCTGACGTTTATCAAGAAGCGCGATGGGGGGCCAAATCATTCGTTTTATCTCGCCTGTCTCCAAAGCAAAGCTCGCCCGTCGCCCTGTTAAAACCGTCCGTGTCGCCGGTTCCGCGTCCTTAGCGGCGCGCACGAGGATGCTTTGGCGTTCGACGGTCAACAAGGGACTCATCAACCCACCCTCGCGCGGGCATCGCGCCTTACATTGGCCGGGCAGCCGGTCCTAAAGTCTGGGCGCCCTGATCCACGGCGAGACGGCCACGCAGCGTGAGATTGAAGCGAGTCCCCATTGTGACGAGGCCGCGCCGCGCGATTGTCACCGCCCTGCTGTTGGCGATCCTTTGCCTGGCTCTCTATGCGGGGCGCAACGAGATCGCTCGCGGCGTGGCCCGCGACTGGCTGGCGCGCCGTCACATCGCTTCGGCGATCGACATTCGCGACCTCTCGCTGAGTGGCCTATCGGCGAGCCTGAGCCTCGGAAACCGGGCCAGGCCCGATCTCACCGTCCGACGGATCGAGGTTCGCTATGCGATCACCGGCCCCTGGGCCGGCCGGTCTTTGGGGGTCGAGGCGCGCGCGATAACCCTGTTTTCGCCTCGCCTGGCCGGCCGCTGGGACGGCCGGCGCCTGAGCTTTGGGGCGCTCGATCCGCTGATCGCCGAGCTGAGGCGACGGCCGCCGAACCCGCGACAGCCATTGCCGACGGTCACCGTAAGGGACGGCTTCGTACGGCTCTCGACGCCCTGCGGTTTCCTTGATGTGCTCGGCGACGGGCAGGTGGAACGGGGCGTCCTGAGCCGCTTCGACGGCCGGCTTGGGCCGGCGAGGTTGAAATGCGGCGGCCTGATTGTCGCCACCGCCGGCGGTCCGCTGCATCTCGGCGGGGCCGGCGGCGCCTTGTCTCTGAAGGCCAGCGCTCCGGTTGACGCCGTCCTCCCGGGCGGGGCAACCCTGCGCGTCGCCCGCCTGTCCTTGCAAGGCGCCGCGCCATACCCGGACGGCCGGCGTCCGGCGGGTGGGCCGCTCACCTTCACGCTCACCGGCGGGGGATCGGTTCAGGGCGGGGGTTTGGCCGTGACGCCCGCCGATCTGAGGGTGAGCTTCGAGGGCGATACGCGATTTGCCGACCATGGCGGATTCTCCGTCCTCGGCGCCCTCAACCTCGACGCCGACGGCGCTCTCGCCGTCACCGGCGGGACAACCTTGCGCGGCGGCCGCTTGCATCTGGCCCTGAGCGGGCTGCGGATCGAGGGCTCCGCCGGCCGAGTCCTGGTCTCCGGGGCCGGAGTTGGCGCCGCGCGCGCCGACAAGGTGCGGGGGGCCGGTGTGGCGGCAGGCGGCTTGGCGGGCGCGCTCACCCTGGGCCGGTTCGAGGGTGGGATCGATAAGGCCGGCCTGCATTGGCGTGCCGCGTTCAAGGCCTCCGCCCAGGCGAGATTGGTGCGTTGGAACGGTTGGACCCTCGCCGGGCTGCGCGCGGGCCTGAACGGCTCAACCAACGATGGCGCGCTCGATGCGGAGGCGCAGGCCGCTGGAACGGTGAGGCTCGGCCCGGCTCGGGCAGCGCGTCTCGCGGGCGCCGTTCCGATCCTCGCGGGAGAGCCGCCCTATCGGGTGGCCATGACCCGCGCCCTGAGCGGGATGCAGGTCGCTGCGCCGCGCCTCCATGTCGCCTGGTCCGGGCCTCGGGCCAGCGTGGCTTTGCTCGCTCCTTTGCGCCTTTCGGCCGCATCGGGGGCGATCATGACCCTGACCGCCCGACCCGGCGCCTCGCTCGGCCAAACGCGGGGAGGCGCCTGGGACGGCGCCTTTGCCGCGACCCTGGCGGGCGGCGGAATGCCCAAGCTCGACGTCGCGGTGAGCCGCTGGACCGAGCGGGCCGGGGTGACCCGGGCCCAGCTCGCGGCGGCGGGCGAGCTGGACGCTCTCTTTGCCCGCGGCGCCCGGCTTCAGGCGCGGGGGCTGGCAACCCTGGCGGGGGGCGACTCTCGCTTTGAACTCGACCATTGCGAGCCGGAGTTCGCCCGCCATCTGGTCATTGGAGCGATCGAGGTCGCGGACTTCTCTGGCAGGGTCTGTCCCGCCCTTGGGCCGCTGATCAGCGCCGGGCCAGCCGGTTGGCGGATTCGCGGGCGCCTGGAAGGAGCCGGCGGCCTTTTGCTCCTACCCCAGGCGCGGGTCGGCGACGGGTCGGCGCGTTTCGACCTTTCCGGCGGGGCAAAAGGGCCTCGCGAAGGGACGGTTGACACCATCCGCGCGCGGGTGAGGGACGCCCAGGGCGCTCCCCGCTTCGAGCCGCTGGAGACAACCGGCCGCCTCGATCTCGCCGTCGGCACGTGGCGGGGAAACCTCGTCGTCCTGACCCGCTCCGGACGCCCGGTCGCGGCGATCGGCGTGCGCCATGATCTGGCCAGCGGGATCGGGGGCGTCCAGATCGACGCCCAGGAACTCGTCTTCGCCAAGGGCGGCCTGCAGCCGGCCGAACTGAGCCCGCTGGCCGCGTTCGCCCGGGACGCGGAGGGCCGGGCCGTCTTCCGCGGCCACTTCGACTGGACACCCGCCGGGATGGTGAGCGGCGGCCAACTCTCAACCGGCGGATTGAACTTCCGCAGCCCCCTGGGCATGGCGACCGGCGTCGTCGGAGCCGTCAAGTTCATCAGCCTGGCGCCGCTGACGACGGCCCCGGATCAGAGCCTCTCGATCGCGCGCATTGACGCCCTGGCGCCCCTCGAGCATCTGGTCGCCCGCTTCGCCTTCGACGACAAGGCGATCACGGTGAACGCGGCCTCCGTCAACGTGGCCAAGGGCCGGGTGGGACTCGAGCCGCTCGTCGTGTCCTTCGCCCCCGGCGGGACGGTGCGCGGGGCCGCCGATCTCGAACGGGTCGATCTGGGCGACCTTGTCGCCGCTTCCAGCCTCGCCAAAGCCGTGAAGATCGACGCGGTGGTCGATGGCCGCCTGCCCTTCGAGGTTGGCCCCGGCGGCTTCTCCCTGCTCGAGGGCCACATCGCGGCGGTGAAGCCCGGCCGCATCTCGATTTCGCCCAGCGCCCTAAAGGGGGTTCAGACCTCAACCCCTTCGGCCGGCGCAGAAGCCTCGCCCAACGCCATCCAGGGCCTCGCCTACCAAGCCCTGGAAAACCTCGCCTTCGATCAGCTGGACGCGACCCTGGCGAGCCACCCAGACGGCCGGCTGGGCGTCCTTTTCCACATTAGGGGCCGCCATGATCCGCCGACCAAACAGGAGGCGACCATCAGCCTTTTGGATCTTCTGAAGGGGACGGCGTTCAAGCGTTCCATTCCGCTGCCCTCTGGCGTGCCGATCAACCTCACCCTCGACACCTCTCTCAATTTCTCGCAGATCATAGCGGCGCTGCGCGATATCTGGGAGAAGAGCACCGCATCGTCGGCGACACATTCAGCGCCCGTTCAGCCGCCCGGCGGCTAAGCTCAGGCGAGAAGGATATTGATAGCCCATGCTGGAACGCTTCGTACTGATCGCATTGGTCGCGGCGCCGCTCGGCGCTTGCGCCCCAACGCTCCACGTCAAGATCGATCCGATCAGCATCTACGCCAAGCTGGACGCCAATGTGCGCATCCGTCTGGATAAGGAAGTCCAGAGCGTCATCCAGCAGAACCCGAACCTGTTTTAGACGAGCAAGACGATCATGATCACGACGCGCAAGACCCTTCTCGCCATCGGCGCCGGCCTCAGTCTTCTCACCTGTGCCGTCGCCGCCGCGCCGGCGATTGCCCAGGGCGCCTCAGGCTCGCTCGCCTCGGCCAAGGCGGTGGTCGACGCGGCCAAGGCGCGCGGCGTTGTCGGCGAGCAGGGAAATGGATTCCTGGGCTTCGTCACCACCAGCGGCGACGCCGAGCTCAAGGCGTCGGTGGCGGCTATCAACGGCGGGCGAGCCGAGGCTTATAGATCGGTGGCCGCCAGAACCGAGGTCTCCGAAGTCGCCGCCGCCCAGGCCGCCGCCCAGCAGATCATCGCTCGCCTGCCGCCGGGCGCCTATTACCGGCCGACGGACGGCGGCTGGACCCGGAAGTAATATTCGAGGCGGCGACCGGTACGCCGGCGCCTGAGGTTCGTCGCGCGTTTGATCGACCAGTTGGTCGAGCTAATCCAGTTGCGAGCGGATGCGCGTGCGGTCGTCCTCGGGCAGGTTCCAGTCGTGAACGCGAAATTGGCGCATTTCCTGAGTTTGTATGTGGCGTAGCTGCCCCATCAAGTCCTTGGCGTCGTCCGATGCGATCATATCGTCTCGAACGCTGTCCTGAATTTCCCCGGCGAAACTGCATTTCGATTGGGCGAAATCCGGGGTAGCTCCCGAACCGGGACTGGTGAAGCTGAAACCAGCGTCTCCGAGGCTGCCCGTAACTCGGCACTCTCAAGGCAAACGGGAATACCGTCTTGTACTTGAGCCTCCGACAGGATCGGACACTGATTTTGTTTAACTTTCTAGCGCAGCCGGATGCCAGACCCGACCACGGAAAGGGCTATACTCGTTTGCCTTGACAGTGCCCGGCTGGGAGCTATCGGGTTGGTCGGTGAACACGCCAGAGGAAGCCGCCCGGCTGGTCTTGATGCGGCCTAACGCCCGGTTCCTGTCCGACCCGCGAGCGACGGCCTCTCAG
>JBDTKQ010000215.1:0-3205 GCA_039935235.1 Caulobacteraceae bacterium | reverse complement strand
CGGGATGGAGAGATTGCGGATCTGATCGACGGTCTGGGCGGCGCCCAGCACCCGCAGGGTCTGCTCGCGCCCGCCGATGGTCATGCGGCCGCCGGGCGCGTCGATATTGGCCTGGGCGAGCGCCGCGTTGACCTGGGCGGCGGTCAGGCCCTGGGCCGCGAGGCGGTCGGGATCGACCAGAATGTTGATCTCGCGATCGACCCCGCCCAGCCGGTCGATGCGGGCGACGCCGGGCTGCGCCTGGAGCGCGCGGGCCAGGGTGTTGTCGATGAACCACGACAGATCGGTGGGCGACATCGCCGGGGCGTCGACCGCATAGGTGATGATCGGCTGGTCCTCGATCTCCAGCCGTTGGATGATCGGCGGATCGACGTCGCGCGGCAGGTCGTTGCGGATCTGGTCGACCTTGGAGCGGACGTCGTCGGTGGCCTTCTGGATATTCTGACCCAGCTCGAACTGGATGACGGTGGTGGAGACGCCTTGAGTGACGGTGGAAGAGATCGACTGGACGTTGGACAGGCCGGCGAGGGCGTTTTCCACCGGCCGGGTGATCTGGCTTTCCATCTCGGCGGGCGCCGCGCCCGCCCGCGTCACGGTGACGGCGACCGCGGGAAAATTGATGTTGGGATAGTTCTTGATCGGCAGGGCGGCGTAGGACACCAGCCCGGCGAGCACCGCGGCGATGAACAGGACCGCGATCGGAATCGGATTGCGGATGGCCCAGGCGGAAATGCGGAATTGCGGCTGGCTCATGAGGAGGCCGCCGGACGGACGATGTCGCCGGGCACCAGCATGGCCGAGGCGCGCTCCACCACCCGCGCCCCCGCCGGCGGGCCGGTGAGCAGCTCGACATAGCCGCCGCCGCGCTGGCCGGTGGTCACCGGAACGCGCGCGACCTTGTCGTCCGCCGCCACGACCATCACCGAGGCTCCGTCGGCGTCATAGCGCACCGCGGTCTCCGGAACCGCGAGGGCCGAGCGGGTCGCGCCGTTGAACGCCGCCCGCGCGAAGCCGCCGCTGTGGATATCTGGGCGCACCGGCAGGCTGATCCTGACACGGCCAAGCTTGGTCGCCGGATCGACGCCGGGGCTGACCAGTCGCACCACGCCCGGAACCCGCGTCCCGTCGGCGAGGGTCACCGTCGCTCCGACTCCTGGCCGAAGCTTGCCGAGGCTCGCCTCGGCGACGTCGGCGGCCAGCTCGATCTGGCCGTCGCGGGCGATGCGAAACCACGGCGTCTGGCCGCCGCCGGTGTCGCCGGGCCGCACGGTGCGCTGGATGACGAGGCCCGCGTAGGGCGCGCGCACCGTCATCAGGCTCATGCGGGTGCGCACGTCGGCGGCCGCCGCGTCCTGCGCCGCGGCCTGGGCGCGGGCGGAGCGGGCGGCGAACCGGCGGCTGTCCACCTGTTCCTGCGAAAGCAGACCCTCGTTGTCGAGGCCCTTGACCCGCGCCGCCTCCGCCGCCGCCCGGTCGGCGACGATCGTTTGTTCGCGCGCCAGAGCGGTTTGTTGCGCGAGCTGGGCGCGAAGAAGGGTGTCGTCCAGAGTGGCCATCGGCTCGCCGGCCTTCACCCACGAGCCCTCGTCGACCAGCACGCGGGTGACGCGGTAGCCGGTGATCTGGGGGAAGACGGCGGTGTCCTCGCGCGGAATGAGGGAACCGGAGGCGACGAGGCCGCCCTCGATGACCCGCGGCTCGACGGCGACCACGCTGACCGCGCGGGCCTGCTGGCGCGGGGTTTCGGCGGCCTTTTTCTGGCAGCCGCCGAGCCCGGCGGCGAGAAGTCCGGCGAGGGCGGCGGCGGTCAGGAGGCGATGGCGGGGCATGAGGCGGGCTTTCACGCGTTGGGCGCCCCGGCGGCGGCGAAGGCCCACCCGCCGCCGAGCGCCTTGTAGGTCTGCACCGCCCGCCGCAAGGCGACGATGCGCTCGGCGGTATAGGCCGCGCGGGTCGCCCGCCACGCCTGTTCGGCGGAGAGGGCGGCGGTGATGTCATCCAGTCCCATGGCGAAACGGCGGCGGGCGGCGTCGGAGGCCCGCCTCGCCCGCGCCTCGCCCTCGCGCAGAACGCTAACCCCGCGCTCTCCGGCCGCGAGGGCGGTGAGGGCGTTTTCCGCCTCCCCATAGGCGGTCTGCACGGTCTTCTCATAAGCAACGAGGGCCTCGCGGGTGCGGGCGTCCTCGGCGCGCGCCTGATAGAGAAGACGGGGAATATCGAGCAAGGGCACGCTCACCCCGGCGCCGAGCGACCAGAAGCCGAGGCTGGTGGTCTGCTGAGCGGGGATCAGGGTCGCCGGCGGGATGAACGAGACCCCCGGCTGGACGCTGCGGGACAGGCCCAGACCCGGCAGCAGGGTAAAGGTCGGGAAGATCGCCAGATGGGCGAGACGGTCCGTGCCCCGCTGGGCGCGCAGGCGAGCGGCGGCCTCGAGGATGTCCGGCCGCCGTTCGAGGAGGTCGCCGGGGAGGGCCGCCGGGGGCGCCGGGGCGTCGGCGGCGCGGGCCTCGATCGGGAGGCTGTCGCTGGGATCGGCGCCGCGGCCGATGAGAATGAGAATCTGGCGCTTCGCGTTGTGGAGCTGGCTCTCGAGCTCCTCCACGTCGGATCGCGCGCGGGCCAGATCGCCGGCCACCCGGTCGGCGTCGGAGGCGGCGCCCAGACCGACGGCGGCCTTGCGCGCGGCGATCCGCTCGAGTTCGCTTTCGATGCGGACGCTCTCGCGGGCGTCGGCGAGCTGGATGGCGAGGCCGGCGGCGGCGAAATAGTTGTCGGCCACGCCCGCCACCAAACTGGCCCAGGTGGCGTCGACGTCGAACAGGGCGGCGGCGAGGTCGGCGTTGGCCACCCCGCGCTGTTGGGCGAGGCGGCCGAAAAGATCCAGCTCCCACGAGACGTTGAGATTGAGGGTCTCGCTCTCGGTGGTCCCGCCGATGGGGAAGAGGGAGGTGGAGGGCCCGCCGATGTTGGAGGCACGCTGACGCGTGGCGTTCCCGGCGATGTGGCCGGTGGGGAAGGTCGAGGCGATCCCCGCGTCGCGAACGCCCAACGCCTCGGCCACCCGCGCCCGGGCGGTGCGCGCATCGGGACTTGCGCGGAGGGCCTGGTCCTCGAGGGCGTCGAGGGCCGGATCGCCGAACACCAGCCACCAGCGTTGCAGGGTCGCGGGGGTGAGAGCCGCGCCCGGCGGCGCCTCGTAGCGGGC
>JBDTKQ010000214.1:0-3828 GCA_039935235.1 Caulobacteraceae bacterium | reverse complement strand
ACGCAGTCGTCGCTCGCCTCGAAGAGGCTCGCCCCGAGAGCGTCGACAGGATCGGCCGGGCGACCGGCGGGGGTGGCTACGACCATGAACTTCCGGGGACATGACGTGAACGGTGGACCGGGTACCTAACATCAACGCCGCACGATCTTCAATCGACCCCGCGGGCCCCTCGTTCGTGGCCGAGGGCGTTGCGTGTCCCCCGGCGAAGGCTCGCGCCGGCGAGGCCGAAGCCGACGAGGAGCAGCGCCCATGTCGCCGGCTCCGGCGCCGGCGCGGGGGTGAAGGTGATCGCGGGCGCCGGAAAATCGACGATCGGCTCGAGGACATTGTTGACGACGTGTCCGCCGCCCAGGGGATCGCCGAATTCAGCGAACATGACTTGGAGATTGTTCAGCGCCGGTTGGTCCCCGGTTCCATAGGTGGTCACGTCATAGGTGAGGGTCTCGCTGGCCCCGACGGCCAGCACGCCGAGCGCGCTGTCCATCGGCGTGTCCGACCATGCGTAAAACTTCTGCGCCGCTCCCCCATCGGTGTTGCTCTCCTCGGCGTGAAATCCCGCGAGCCGAGTCGCGGCGTCGGCAACATTCGCGGTGAACCCGCCGCTGTTCAGGATCAGCCCCGCGCTCAGGGAATAGATCGCGTGGCCGTTCAGCTTCACATCGACCGTGAAACCGCTGGTGTACGTGCCAGCGCCCTGCAAGGAGGTGGCCCCGTCGAGGAGGGCGTTACACGATGCGACAGACGCATTGGTACAAAAGCCGTTGGGATCGCCGGGAGTCTTGGCGACGAACATGCCGAAGGCGCCGCCGAGGATCAGCGAGTGGAGGTTCACCTGCTGCCTGACGCCGGTATCGTTGACGATGGATTGGGAAATGTGGGTGGATGACCGCGCCGAGACCGTCAGGTTCGCTGGATAGGTGAATGCCGCCGCCGCCGCCCCGTTGGCGAAAGCGATGAGGTCTCCCGCCTCCGGCACGGCCGAGCCATTGTACCATGTGTAGGTGTGAATCGCTTCGAGCGGATTGGCTATGGTGTTCCGGGTGACGTCGCTCCAGGTTCCATTGGTGGCTTGCACGGGATCGACGGAGGTTCCCGACACCGAGGCGGTCGTGACCACCGAGGCGCGGGCGGCGCCGGTTGCGATAAACGCCAGGGCGATGGGCAGAGCGAGAGCGATTTTCACTGTATCTTTCTCCTGACAAACATTTCCGATGGACAGCCTTAGCCTGAAACCGTCCGGGACGGCGCCCCTTTTATGGCGTCGCACGTTTTTCCCATGGTTTTGGTGTAGGCGGCGTCGGGCCCCAAGGTCGCGGCGAGGATCGCCAAGCCAGCTCCGCAATCGGCGAGGGCCTCCCTGCGCCGCCCCATCTTGGCCAGAACCTTCGCACGGTTGACCAGGAGATCGCCGTGGTTGGGGTTCAGCTTGCCGTAACTCGCGTCGTAATTCCGCTTGGCGTCGTCCAGAAGGCCAAGAGCGATAGCCGACCTGCCCAGATCGGACTCGACCAGGGCCAGATACACATCGTTGATCCCGATCAGATAGTGGTAGCCCGGGAAGTGCCGCCGGTAGGCCGCGATCGCCTGTTCGAGGGCCGCCTTGGCCGGCGCCAGCCGGCCTTGGGCCTGGTAGATCTGTCCCTCCGTGGAAAGGGCGTCGGCGAGGATCAGGCTGCCCGGCTCAAGCACTGGCCGCAAGACGTCGAGCGAGGCGGTCATCCATCGGTCGGCGGCGGTGAGATCCCCGGCCCCGAGCGCGGACTGGGCGAGGACCAGTTCCGATTCTCCGGTCCTGCGATCGCGCGGCCCGTACGCGTCCCGGAAACCCGCGTAGGCCGCCATCAGCGAGATTTCCGCTTCCTTGTATCGGCCGAGCTCGGAAAGCAGGCTCCCGCGATTGGCGCGGATCGAAGCGCATGTCGCGGTGGGGATCTTCGGAACGGTATCGCAAAGTCGCGCCGCCCGATTGTACGCCGCGAGCGCCCCCCTGTGATCGACGGCGGCGATCATGATCTGACCCGAAATGTCCTCGGCCCGGGCGCTGATGTCCGGGCGTCCGGCCGGATCGCGCGCAAGTCCTCGTTTCGCGTCGGCCACCGCCGCGCGCGCCTGGTCGAACCGGCCCAGTTTGAGATTGGTCACCGCGAGGGTGAGCAAGGCCGGAGCTCCGTCCGCTCCGGCGGCGATCAGCGTCGGTCGCGCCCGTTCGAGCGCCGCGCGCGCCTCGTTCAGCAAGCCCAGATTGTTGTACGCCCGGCCGACGGTGTCGAGCAGCCGGCTCTGGATCACCGGTTGTCCGCGCAGTTCGACGCGCGCCCGATCCGCGCTACGGGCGAGGATCGACAGGGCGGTGATCGTTCGCGGGTTTTCCGTGGCCGGATTGGCCAGTTCGAAGGTGCCCACCAGGTAGTCGGCCGCAGCGCGGGCGGCCGCGCTCTCGGTCTCGGCGATGTGCCGCTGATGATCCGCCTCGATCCGCCGCTGATTGGCGTAGAGGGCGAGGCCGCCGGCGAACACCATTCCGGCCAGAGAGGCGACCGACAGAACCGCCAGGCGGCGGACCCGACGCTGGGTTTCCCGTTGGACGAGGTCGTCCAGGCTGAGGCCCGCGAGCCCGGCGACGATCTTCATTCGGGCGGTGCGCCTGCCGTCGGCGCTCGCCCGGCAATCGGCGGCGATCGGCTCGGCCGGAACATCCGACAGCAGCCCGTCCGCTCCCATCCGCAGCCGCATCGCGGGAGGAAAGCATTCCTCCGCGTCGCGCCCCGGGATGGCCGAGGCGTAGGGCTCTCCGGCGACGATCAGGCCGAGCACCCGGCTCTCGCCGTGAGTGCGCTTGAAGGTGAGGATTTCCTCGTTGACCCAGTGCGACACCGCCGCGGCGGGAGAGCAGACGACCACCAGAAAACGAGATTGGCGCAGCGCCGCGGTGAGCGCCGCGGCGAGATCGCCGGAAGCCGCAAGCTCGTCTCGGTCGCGGAAAACAGGCGTCAATCGCCGCGGGACCGGCCCCACGGGCGTCGCCGCTCCAACCAGCTTGGGGGGCAGGCGATAGGTCTCGACGGCGCGGTGAATCCACGCCGCCGCCGCCCTGTCACGGTGACTGTAGCTGATGAAGGCCCGGTAGCGGAACGCCTCGACGGCGCCCGAGTCGGCCATGCGGTCTTCTGAGATTGCGATTCGTTCCCCCGCACTCCACGCCCGGTCGACTATAGCCTCAATCGAAGGACGGTCGAGGCGGCGGGGCGTTGGGGAGTAGTGGTGCCTGGGGGTGGAATCGAACCACCGACACGCGGATTTTCAGTCCGCTGCTCTACCCCTGAGCTACCCAGGCGGGAATTTGGAGGGGCTCCTCTTAAGGCGCCGCCCCCTCGCCTGTCCACAGACCGCGCGACCTCCTCATGCGTCACCTTCGTCTGGCCCCCGAACGCTGGTTTCCCCGTCGTCGTCGGCCACGGCTGGAATGGCGTAGCGGCCGCTCATCCATTTCTGCAGGTCGATGTCCGAACACCGCCGCGAACAGAACGGACGGTAGTTCCTGTCGCGCGGCTGGCCACACACCGGGCACGCGGGGACCTTCATCGGCGACCGACCTCGCCGGCGGATCGCGCGCGGCCGGGCTCGCTCTGGATCTCCAACCGACCACCCAGGCGCCCGCGAAGGACGGCGAGCCCGGCCGCCGCGGCCTGCGCCACCTCCGGCGCGGCCACAGCCTCGAACCGTCCGCCCCCGTCGGCGGCCGCCTCGCGTTCGAGCTTGCGCAGCAGGGCCAAAGCCTCGGTGAGCGCGCTCGGCTCCGCGCCGCCGTCGGTCAATATGTCCACCGCC
>JBDTKQ010000213.1:0-6604 GCA_039935235.1 Caulobacteraceae bacterium | reverse complement strand
CGAGGAGGGTGGGGTCGGCCTCTGCCTTGGGGCCGAGGACGCACAGAAGGGTGGCGTCGCCGCCGTCGTCGAGGATGAGGTTCGGGTGGCCCCCGTCGCTCCATTCGAAGATCTTGTGGGCGTATTCCCAGTATTCAATCAGGCTCTCGCCCTTGACCGCGAAGACCGGCGTCCCGGTGACGGCGATGGCGGCGGCGGCGTGATCCTGGGTGGAGAAGATGTTGCACGAGGCCCACCGCACGTCGGCGCCGAGCGCCTGCAGGGTCTCGATCAGAACCGCCGTCTGGATGGTCATGTGGAGGGAGCCGGCGATCTTCGCGCCCTTCAGTGGCTGAGACCCGCCGAACTCGGCGCGCACCGCCATCAGGCCGGGCATCTCGGTCTCGGCGATGTCGATTTCCTTGCGGCCCCACGGGGCGAGGGCGATGTCCTTGACGATGTAGTCGGCCACGAGGGGCTCCTTGTGCGGTGTGGCCAGCCCTATAGGGCCGCGCGGTCGCGGCGGCAATGGGGATATAAGGATATCTTTATGTGATCGACGGGGCGGTCCCCCTATCGCTCCTCCTCGAAGCGGGAGCGGACGAGGCTGGCGAGGGCGGCGACCGCTTGATGCGCCTGGCGACCCTCGGCGGCGATGGTGATCGAGGCGCCCGGACCGGCCGCCAGCATCATCAGGCCCATGATCGAAAGGGCGTCGACCGTCTGCTCGTCCCGCGTGACCTTCACCTCGGCATCGAACCCGCCGGCCAGCTTGACGAATTTCGCCGAGGCCCGGGCGTGGAGGCCCCGTTCGTTGACGATCTCGACGACCGCCGAAGCGCTCACTTCTCGCCGGCCAGGACGTAGGAGGCGACCGAGATGTATTTGCGGCCCGCTTCCTGGGCGCATGAGACGCAGACATCGAGCGGCTTGCGGCCGCGAACGCTCGCCAGTTTGATCAACATCGGCAGGTTCAGGCCGGCGATGACCTCGGCCTTGGTCTGCTCCATCACCGATATGGCCAGGTTCGACGGCGTGCCGCCGAACATGTCGGTAAGCAGGATCACCCCCGCGCCGGTGTTCACCTGGTCGCAGGCTTTCAGGATGTCGCGGCGCCGCCGCTCCATGTCGTCGTCCGGCCCGATGCAGATGGCCGCGACCGCGGTTTGCGGACCGACCACATGCTCCATGGCGTAGACGAATTCCTCGGCCAGACGCCCGTGGGTGACGATCACGAGCCCGATCATGCAAGATGCCTCAACGGCGATTCCCTTGAAGACCTCACGCGCCGTCGCGCGAGGTCGGCCCCCTCGGCCCCATGCGGCCGGTTCTCACGTCCCGGCGGCTTGATACGCCTCTTGGCGGAACGCTCCAAGCCAATCGAGCGCCCGCGACATTTTCGAAACCGCGGAGGGTTCCGCCGGCCACAGGTCGATCGCCGGAACCTCGATATCGAGAACCGTATGGTATCGACGATCGGGAAGGCGCTCGAGTGCGGCCCCGCTCTCCACGCAGCGAACAATCAGGCGAACCTCGGCGAAGGGGAGCGGCGGTACGCTCATAACGCCAACGCCGCGCACCTCGATGCGCCCGCGAAGGGCGTCCGGCGCGCGGCCGAACAGGCGACCCGCCGAGACGAAGAGGATCGTGCGATCGTCGGCGACCAGCCGAAATCCGCCGCTCAGGGCCCGCAACGCCAGATCGCTCTTGCCCGCGCCCGAGGGACCCTCGATCAGGACTCCGCGCCACCGTCCGCCGATCCGCGCCGCGACGAGGCCGGCGTGAGCGATCATGCGGCGGGAAGGGCGATGTTGAACCGGGCGCCGGCGATCTTGCCGTCCCGCTCGCGGTTCTCCGCCCAGATGCGGCCGCCATGGGCCTCGACGATTTGCCGGGCGATGGCCAGACCCAGGCCGGAATTGCCGCCGAACGCGGCGCCCTTTGGCCTCGAAGTGTAGAAGCGCTCGAACACCGTCTCCAGATTTTCTGGGGGCATCCCCGGGCCGTCGTCCTCGACATAGGCGACGATCTCGTCCTTGCCCCGGCGAAGGCCGACGCGGACTTCACTCTCCCTGGCGCTGAACGAACGGGCGTTGTCGATCAGGTTGCGGAACACCTGACCGAGCGGCCCTTCGCGGCCCGAAACCAGCATCGGCTCGGACGAGGCCGGCTCGATGAAGGCAGTGCGAGTGTCCCCCGGCTTGGAGGTTGCCTCATAGAGTGAGCAGATGTCCGCCAAAAGTCGCGCCAGATCGAGCGGCCGGGGCGATTCGCGCGACAATTCGGCGTCCAGCCGCGAGGCGTTGGAGATATCGGTGATGAGCCGCTCGAGGCGGCCGACATCCTGCTGGAGAATGCCCAGAAGACGTTTGCGGGCGCGGGCGTCCTTGACCAGATCGAGAGTCTCGATGGCCGAACGGATCGAGGTCATCGGATTGCGCAATTCATGGGCCACATCGGCGGCGAACCGCTCGATCGCCTCCATCCGCTCGGACAGGGTATGGGTCATCGCTTCGAGCGAGCGGGTGAGATCGCCCAGTTCGTCCTTGCGCCGGGCGAGGTCGGGAAGGGCGATGGCCCGGGAGTGCGAGAGGCGCACGCGGTCGGCCGCCCGGGCCAGGCGCAAAACCGGCTCGGCGACGAGTTGGGTGAGCAGCAGGGATGAGAGCATGGTCACCCCCACCGCGATCAGAATGAAGGGAATGAGGGCGCGACGCTCGGCGGCGATGATCCGGTCCACGTCGCCCGCCTCGAGTGTCAGAACCCCGAGAACCGCCCGGACGTGCTGGATGGGGATAGAGACGGAAACCACCCGCCGGCCGTCCTCGGCCACCCGCATGGTGGAGACAGGCTGGCCGCTCAGCGCCCGGATGACCTCGCCGGCGAGGGCCGCCCGCGCCCGCGCGATCCGCCTGGCGGGGGGAACCACGTGGAAGCGGAATGTGAACAGCGAACGCTCGCCGGGCTTGCGGGCGGGCGGAAGCGGGTTGATCTCGACCCGGTCGGCGACCACGAAGCTGTCGGCGAGGAGCCGACCGCTTGCGTCATACAGCCGCGCCCGCTGGCTCCGCGGAATATAGAGCGACTGGAGGACATTGCTCGCGGTGTCCGCCTCAAGTTGCGGCTCCGGCTCGCCCACCGTCGCGTACTGGTCGATGACGTTGGCGATCACCTGCCCCTCGATCGCCAGGCTTTGCAGCCGCGCGTCGATCAGACCCTGGCGCAATTCGTTGAGGATCAGCGCCCCTCCGATGAGGATGGCCAGACCAAGCAGATTGAGGACGATGATCAGGCGGCCGAGGCGAGAACCGATGGGCCAGCCGCCGCGGCGGCGCACCCTGGTCCGGGTCACGACCGGGCGCGGTCCGGGGCCCCGGGCGACGCGATCAGGATTCGCGGTATCGGTAGCCGACGCCATACAGGGTTTCGATCGAATCGAAATCCGGATCGACTTCCCGGAACTTCTTGCGCATCCGCTTGATGTGGCTGTCGATCGTCCGGTCGTCGACGTAGACCTGATCCTCGTAGGCGGCGTCCATCAGATTGTCGCGGCTCTTCACGAAACCGGGCCGTTGGGCCAGCGACTGGAGCAGCAGGAACTCCGTGACCGTCAGTCGCACGGGCTTTCCGTCCCACAAGCAATCGTGGCGCGCCGGATCGAGGGTGAGGCGACCGCGCTTGATCGCCCGCGAGGCAGCCGCCTCGTTGGCGGCGGCCGAGCCGATCGCGTGCTCATCGGGATTGGCCCGGCGCAGCACCGCCTTCACCCGCTCGATCAGCAGCCTCTGGCTGAAGGGCTTGTGGACATAGTCGTCGGCACCGAGGTTGAAGCCGAGAATCTCGTCGATCTCGTCGTCCTTGGAGGTGAGGATGATGACCGGCAGGTTGCTCGTCTGACGCAGGCGGCGGAGCACCTCCATGCCGTCGAGCCTCGGCATCTTGACGTCGAGGATGGCCAGATCGGGCGGGTCGCTCTCCAGCGCCGCGAGGCCCGTGGCGCCGTCGAAATAGGCCTTTACCGTATGGCCGTGGCTCTCGAGAGCCAGAGAGACCGAGGCGACGATGTTCTCGTCGTCATCCACCAGAGTTATGTGAGCCATGGGTTCCTTCGGATTGTCCTGGTCAAGCTTGGCCCGCCGACAGTAGCGGCGCGGCGTCGCTTCTTCAATGTAGTGCGCCGGCGTGCATTAATCCGCCCGTTTCCACCGTCAGCATGGCGCCGGTTGGGCGCCGGGACACAGAAAATCCAACGCACCGTCGCTGTCATGGTTCTGTTAAACGCTCTGGCGGCCCTCGCCGGCTGTGGCCAGGCGGGTACGCCGGGCGCGTCGGGCGTCTGTTGGCGGGCCGGTCCGGCGACACCCGGAAAGGTGGCCTTCACCCCCCTCGCGCGCGGCGTGACCAGTCTGGACGACTGCGCCGCCATGCTTGAGGCGGTGCGCCTCGAGGGAGCGCCGCGCGCCGATGGGGCCTTTCAGGGCTATTTCATCTTCGTCGACGCGCGGCAGGTGGCCTCGTCGGAAAGTCCGCGCGGATTTCGCTACCCGATCTTCCAGCCGGGCCAACGCGCGGAGATCGACGCCGACCTTCGCGGCCTCATCCGCGACCGCGGCGGACGCCCCCCCACCCCCGGCGACATCGCGGTGCAACGGCGATGAGGGGCTGAAGGGGGCGGGCGCGCCGGCTTGCCCGGATGGCGGTTTTGCCATCTAGTCCGCAGCCACGCCGCGCCCGGGGGAAGACTGCTTGGACCAACCTAAAATGCGGCGGGTGATCGGGCCGTTCGCCCTGATGCTCACGGGCCTGGGCTCGATCATTGGCTCTGGCTGGCTGTTCGGGGCCTGGCGCACCGCCCAGCTCGCCGGATCGGGGGCGGTTTACGCCTGGGTTCTCGGCGCGGCGATCATCGGTCTGATCGCCACGGTGTTCGTCGAGCTTGGGGCGATGTTCCCCCAGACCGGCGGCATGGTCCGCTACGGCTACTATTCCCACGGCTCACTCGTCGGTTTCGTCGCCGGCTGGGCCAACTGGATCGCGGTGGTCTCGGTCATCCCGGTGGAGGCGGAGGCCTCGGTGCAATATATGGCCTCGTGGCCGTGGGCATGGACCCATGCCCTCTATGTCGGCCATGAGCTCAGCCTTCCCGGCCTGGGCATCGCCGCGGTGCTGGTGATCGGCTATTTTCTGCTGAACTTCTGGGGGGTGAAACTCTTCGCCCTGACCAATGGCGGAATCACCGCCTTCAAGCTGGTGGTGCCGGCCCTCACCGGCGTCGCCCTGATCGCCGCGGGTTTCCACAAGAGCAATTTCGCCGTGGGGCTCACCCCCGGCCACGCGCCGCTGAACGTCGCCGCCATCCTCGCCGCCACCGCCACCAGCGGCATCGTTTTCAGTTTCAACGGCTTTCAAAGTCCAATCAATCTGGCGGGCGAAGCCAAGGACCCGGATCGAAACGTGCCGCTGGCGGTCTTCGGGGCGATCGCCATCGCCACGGTGATCTATATCCTGTTGCAGATCGCCTTCGTCGGGGCGACGCCGCCGGGGATGCTGGTTCACGGCTGGTCGGGGGTGAATTTCTCCTCGCCTTTCGCTCAGCTCGCCTTGGCGCTGAACCTCAACTGGCTGGCGCTCTTGCTCTATGCCGACGCCTTCGTCAGCCCCAGCGGCACCGGCGCCACCTACACCGCGACCACCGCCCGGATGATCTACGCCATGGAGCGCAGCGGCTCCCTGCCGAAGATCTTCGGCCATGTTCACACCGCCTCGGGGGTTCCGCGCCCGGCGATGTGGCTCAATCTGGTGGTCGCCTTTGTCTTCCTGTTCTTCTTCCGCGGATGGGGAACCCTGGCGGCGGTGATTTCCGTGGCCTCGATCATCTCCTATCTCGCCGGGCCGATCAGCGCCGGGGCGCTGCGCCGCGTTGCCCCCGAGATGCGTCGCCCGGTCAGGACCCCTCGCCTGGGCGCCTTCGCCGGGACGGCCTTCATCCTGGCCACCCTGCTGCTCTACTGGGCCAAGTGGCCGCTCACCGGAGAGGTCCTGCTTCTGATCCTGATCGCCGCGCCGATCTATGTGTGGGCCGAGGCTCGGCGCGGCTGGCGGGGCTTCGGGCGGCACCTCCGCGCGGCCTGGTGGCTGTTGACCTATCTGCCCACCATGGCCCTCGTCTCCTTCCTCGGCAGCCCGCAGTTCGGCGGTCGCGGGATCGTTCCCTTCGGCTGGGACCTCGGCCTGGTCGCCGCCCTGGCGCTCGGTTTTTACGTCTGGGGCGTCCGCGCCGGCTGGCGCACCCCCGCCCTCGTCGCCCACGAACGCGGAGCGGGAGACGAGGCCGAGGTGTTCTGAACCGCTATGGCCATGGACAAGGTGGGCGGCTTTTCTGAAGAAAGGCTGGTGAGGAATTGAACCACCGGGCCAACGACGATCAGCCGCGCATGCCTTTCGTGTGGCGTCTGGCGGACACGGGAGGCTCGATCCGTCCGGGCATGCGCCCTCGGGTCACGCGGGGTTCGCATGTACGGCGCGCGCGGCGCGGGCAATCCCCAAGAGACGACGACATGCCGAATCGTGGGTCACGGAGCGATCTTCAGTCGGCCCTTCATGCCAGGGTGATAGCGACAGTAGT
>JBDTKQ010000212.1:0-2123 GCA_039935235.1 Caulobacteraceae bacterium | reverse complement strand
CGCGCGTGTCGCGCGCCGGCCCCTGCCGCCATCGGGTGACCGTTCAAAGGCGGAGACGGTGCTCTGTCGTTGGCGACCCGCCCCGCGTATAGGCAGCCATGACGATTGGCGCTTTCGAGGAGACCCGGGTCACCGCGATATCATTGTCGGACGTTTCGTTCAAAGAATGGGGTGAGCAGAGCCTGGTTGTTTTCGCGCCTGGTGTATCGCGCTTCATCCGCCCAATGACCGCTCGCCATCCTCGTGAAGGTTTGGGAGTCCCCGCTTTCCGGCGTCGCGCCCGAGCCGGGGGTCCCCATTCTCAACGTGGAAATCCGGCCCGATGCGATCGGGAGATTTTCACCGCCGGCTCAGAGCTTCACTTCCGCGTCGCCAGATAGCCGATCAGATCGCGGCGTTGGCGGGGGTCGGGGACCCGTATGGCCATGGCGGTGCCCGGAACCAGTTTTCTCGGGTCGGTGAGGAAGCGCTCGAGGGTCGGGGCGTTCCACACCAGACCGGAGCCCTTCAGGCCGGCGGTGTAGGCGAAGCCCGGAAGCGCGGCCGCCTTGCGGTCGAAGACGCCCTTGAGGCTGGGTCCCTGTCCGCCGCCGGCGGGGGCGTGGCATGTGACGCAGCGATCCTGGAACAAGGTCTCCCCGGCCGCCGGATCGGCGACGACGGCGGTGGCGGACTGCGGGGAAGCCGGCGCCGCCCCCATCGCCAGCAGACCCAGGGCCGCGACCGCCAAAGCAGAACGTCTCACCGTCCTTTTCCGCTCGCTGGCGCGGGAGCGATGCGCCAGACGGTCCCGGACCCGTCGTCGGTGACCAGCAACGCCCCGTCCCTGGCCTCCGCCACGCCGACGGGTCGGCCCCACACGCTCTTGGCGTCGATCACGAAGCCGGTCAGGAAGTCCTCATAGGCCCCGGTGGCCGCCCCGCCGCGCATCGGCAGCCGCACGACCTTGTAGCCCGTGCGCTTCGCCCGGTTCCACGAGCCGTGGAGGGCGACGAAGGCGTCGCCGCGCCAGGCGGTCGGGAAGGCGGCCGGTCCGCGGGTGGGGGCGTAGAACACCATGCCCAGCGGCGCCGAGTGCGGCTGGATCAGCACGTCCGGCACGATCGCCTTGCCGGCGAGATCGGGCCGCTGCCCCTTGAGCCGCGGGTCGGCATGGTCGCCGATGTAATACCACGGCCAGCCGTAAAAGCCCTTGGCGCGGACGTGCGTGACATAGTCGGGAGGCAGGTCGTCACCCAGACTGTCCCGCTCGTTGACCGCGCACCACGGGGCGCTCGTCGTCGGGTTCACCGCCAGGGTGACGCAGTTGCGGATTCCGGTGGCGAAGATCCGCCGCCCGCCGCCTTCCGGATCGAAGGCCAGGACGTCGGCCCGGTCCTCCTCGCGGCCCCACGCCGCCCCTGTCGCGCCCTTTGCCGCGTCCCACGCCTTGGCCTCGGCGAGCGGTTTTTTCGCCATGTCCTCGGCGATATTCGAGCCGGAACCGACCGAGACGTACATGACCTTGCCGTCCGGTGAGAAGGCGATGTCGCGGGTGGAGTGGCCGCCGGTGGAGTTCGCCAGCTTGGCGACCACCGTTTGCGGCGCGCCCCGCGCCTCGAGGTCGCCGCCCTTGTAGGCGAAGCGCACCACCGAATTGTTGTTGGCGACATAGACCCAGCGCGGATCGGGCCCCGCCGGATAAAAGGCGATCCCGAACGGCCGGTCGAGGCCGGTGGCGAACGCCCCTTTCGCGCTCGGCCGCGCCGCCCCCGGCGCCGCGCGCAAGACGGTGATCCGGCCGGCGTCGGTCTCGGCGACGAAGATGTCGCCGTTGGGGGCGACGCGGATCTGGCGTGGGGCGTCGAGTTCGGCGAAGGCGGCGACGGTGAACCCGGGCGGGACCTTTGGCGCCGCGCCGCGCGGGCGGGCGACCACCCCGGCCGGCGAGGCGGTGGGCGGGGTTGGTGAGGCGGGCATGTCGGCGACGCCGATCCGCCGGACCACGCCGGGCGCGTCGCCACGCCAGTCGCCCAGCGCCGCCGCGCCGGTGCGGACCTGAGCTCCGGCCGCGGTGGCGGCGAGGAGAGTTGCGGCGGCGATCGTCGGAGCGGACTTGATTCGCATGCATCCTCCAGCTTTGA
>JBDTKQ010000211.1:0-4602 GCA_039935235.1 Caulobacteraceae bacterium | reverse complement strand
CTGCGCGCCGGCCTCGCGGCGGCGGTAAGGGCGGCGACCGATCACGAACTTGTCGAGCAGACCGCCCTGCGCAAGACCGCCGATTTCGCCGAGGGAGTCCGGTCGGTCAATGAGCGACGGCCGGGGGCGTTCACCGGCGCTTGACGCCTCAGGCGTGGTCGAGGACGGGCTTGGGCTTGTAGGCTTTTTCCAGCGCCTTCACCTCGTCGTCGGTCAACCGGATCGCGAGGGCGCCGACCGCATCGTCCAGGTGATGGGGCTTCGAGGCGCCGACGATCGGGGCGGTAACGGCCGGATTCCCCAGCACCCAGGCCAGGGCGATCTGCATGTTGGAGACGCCGCGGGCTTTGGCGACTTTTTCCACCGCCTCGACCACGGCGAAGTCCGGCGCGCGATAGTAGAGGCGCGGGGCGAACTCGTCGGAGCGCGCCCGCTCTGTGTCACCCTGGCCGGGGTTCGAGCGGCCGCCGGCGAGGAAGCCACGCGCCAGCGGCGACCACGGGATCACCCCCACCCCCTGATCGAGGCACAAGGGGAGCATCTCCCGCTCTTCCTCGCGATAGACCAGGTTGTATTGCGGCTGCATGGAGACGAAGGGCGTCCAGCCGTTGGCGCGCGAGACGGCGAGCATCTTCATGAACTGCCAGGCGTACATGGACGAGGCGCCGATGTAGCGGGCCTTGCCGGCGCGGACGACGTCGTTCAGCGCCTCCAGCGTCTCCTCAACCGGCGTCGTCGGGTCGAACCGGTGAATCTGGTAGAGATCGACATAGTCGACGCCGAGCCGTGAGAGGCTGCGGTCGATGGCGTCCATGATGTGTTTGCGCGACAGGCCGCGATTGTTGGCGTCGGCCCCCATCGCCCCATTGACCTTGGTCGCGATCACCACCTCGTGGCGCTTGGCGTACTCCTTGAGCGCCTTGCCGGTGACCCGCTCGCTCTCGCCATTCGAATAGACGTCGGCGGTGTCGAAGAAGTTGATCCCCGCCTCGATCGCGTCGCGGAAAAACGGCAGGGCGTCGGCCTCGCCGAGCACCCACGGCCGCCAGTTGGGGCTGCCGTACGTCATGCAGCCAAGGCACAGCCGCGAGACCTTCAGCCCGGTCGATCCAAGGCGCACATAGTCCATCGTCTGACCCTCTATTCTTCGCCGCCGGTTCCTATTTGGCCAGCCGCCCGTCGTCGATCGCCGCCTCCTCGAAAGCGAAGATGACCGCCGGATCGGCCGGATCGAGATCGGCGGAGATCTCGGCCGGGGCCGCGATATCGAGCACATGGCGCATGATGTTGAGGCGGGCGGCCTTCTTGTCGTCGGCGTGCACGCAGAACCACGGAGCAATGGGCGTGCTGGTGCGCGACAGCATCTGGTCGCGGGCCGCCGAATAGTCTTTCCATTTCTTCTGGGCCACGCCGTCGAGATCGCTGACCTTGAGCGCCTTCAGCGGCTCCTCGCGTCGGGCATCCAGCCGGGAAGCCTGTTCCTTCTTGGAGATGTCCAGCCAGAACTTGATCAGCCGGATGTCGGCCTCTTCGAGCATGCGCTCAAGGGCGGGGACGTCACGCAGGAAATCCTCATGCTCGCGCGGGGTGCAAAAGCCCATCACCGGCTCGACGCCGCCCCGGTTATACCACGAGCGGTTGAAGATCACCAGGTCGCCGGCCGCCGGCAGATGGCCGATGTAGCGCTGGAAATACCACTGGCTGCGCTCCCGGTCCGACGGTTTCGGCAGGGCGACGACGCGCGTGTTGCGCACCGCGAGGTGTTCGGTGATCCGCTTGATCGAGCCGTCCTTTCCCGCTCCGTCGCGACCCTCGAAGATGACCAGCGCCTTGGCCCCGGTCTTGACCGCCCATTGCTGGTAGCGGACGAGGGCGATCTGGAGCTTGCGCAGGTCGTGGTCGTAGCTGTGCGGCTTGGACATGGACCGAGCATACCCCAAGGGGGGCGAACGGGAAGGCGCCATTCCCGCGGCGCGGGCGTCCCGGGAGGAGACCATGATCCGACTTTTCGTCGCCGGCGACCTGGCCGCCGGAGAACCGGTCGCGCTCGACGCGGCTCAGGCTCACTATCTGGGCGCGGTCATGCGGCTGGCCGTGGGGGAGGAGATTTACGCCTTCAACGGCCGCGACGGAGAGTGGCGGGCGCGGCTCGTCGATCTTGGGCGCAAGGGCGGGACCCTCGAGGCGACGAATCGCGTCCGCGGCCAGGCCCCCACGCCCGACCTCGAGCTGATCGTGGCCGTGGTCAAGCGCCCGCGGCTGGAGATCGTCGTCGAAAAGGCGGCCGAATTGGGGGTGCGTCGCCTGCGGCCGGCGCTCACCGCGCGGACCAACGGCGGCCGCGTGAACCTCGGCCGGCTGACGGCGATCGCCGCGGAGGCGGCCGAACAGACCGGCCGTCTCGACGTCCCCGAGATTCTGTCGCCCGCGAAACTGACGACAATCCTCGACCGCTGGGAGCGCGGCCGGCGGCTGATGTTCTGCGACGAGGCCGGCGAGGCGGCGCCCGCGTGGGATGCCCTCGCCGGGGACGCGCCGGGTCCGTGGGCCATCCTGATCGGTCCCGAAGGGGGCTTCTCGGCGGAGGAGCGCGCGCGTGTCCGCGCCTTGCCCGGCGCCCTGCCGGTCAGCCTCGGGCCGCGCATCCTGCGGGCAGACACCGCCGCGATCGTCGCCATCGCCCTGTGGCAGAGCGCGCTGGGCGACTGGCGTGGGCCTTGAGCTTCGCCGCTTGCCGCCCCAAGTGACACGATCTGGGCCGACGGGAGAGCGCGATGGCGGAGACGGTGTGCGACGACCGGCCGCTGACGTTCGCGGATCTCACCGCGTGGTTCGCCGCCGGCGGCAAGCCGCCCTCGGAGTTCCGCGTCGGGGCCGAACACGAGAAGTTCGTCTTCCGCACCGGCAGCCACGCGCCGGTCCCCTACGGCGGCGATGCCGGCATCCGCGCCCTGATGGAGGGGCTGATGCGCTTCGGCTGGGCGGGAACCTGGGAGCGGGCGGAGGGCGGTGGCGAGACCCTCATCGGCCTCAACCGCGGCCTGGCCAACATCAGCCTCGAGCCGGGCGGGCAATTCGAGCTCTCCGGGGCCCCGCTGCCGACCATGCACGACATCTGCGAGGAAACCGGCCAGCATCTCGAGGAGGTCAAGGCGGTGGCCGAGGGGCTCGGTCTGGGCTTTCTCGGGCTCGGCTTCACCCCCCTGTGGCGCCGCGACCAGATCCCGTTGATGCCCAAGGGTCGCTACGCGATCATGCGACGCTACATGCCGATGGTTGGTGGGCTTGGTCTGGACATGATGTTCCGAACCTGCACCGTCCAGGCCAATCTCGATTTCGCCGACGAGGCGGACATGATCGCCAAGTTCCGTGTCAGCCTGGCGCTTCAGCCGATCGTCACCGCCCTGTTCGCCAATTCTCCGTTCACCGAGGGGCGGCCCAACGGCTTTCTCTCGGCCAGGGCCAATGTGTGGACCGACACCGACGCCGACCGCACGGGGACCCCGGAGTTCGTCTTCCACAACGACTTCGGCTTTGAGACCTACGCCCGCTACGCCCTCGACACGCCGATGTATTTCGTCAAACGCGAGGGCCGCTACATCGACGTCGCGGGCGCCTCCTTCGGCGACTTTCTGACCGGAAACCTGGCCCGGCTTCCCGGTGAGCGGCCGACGATCAAGGACTGGGTGGATCACACCAGCACCCTTTTCCCGGAGGTGCGGCTCAAACAATATCTGGAGATGCGCGGGGCCGACGCCGGCCCATGGACCCGCCTCTGCGGCCTGCCCGCCTTGTGGGCCGGCATCCTCTACGATCCCGCCGCCCAAGCCGCGGCCTGGGACCTGTGCAAGCACTGGACCGCGGAGGATCGCGCCGGCCTCGCCCGCGACGTTCCGCGCGTGGCTTTGAACGCCACGGTGGCCGGCCGTCTGGTCCGCGATGTCGCCCGCGACATGCTGGCCATCGCCCACGCCGGCCTCAAGGCCCGCGGCCGCCTCTCCGCGGGTATGGTCGACGAGACCAACTACCTCGCCGAACTGGAGGATATCGCCGACACCGGCGTCACCGCCGCCGAACGTCTGCTGGAACTCTACCACGGCCCGTGGCGCGGCAACGTCGACGAGGTCTTCGAGACGTTCGCCTATTAGGGTTTCGAAAGCGCGGGCGTCTCGCCAGCCCTTCGGGGCCATCGTCAAGTGCGCGCGGGACGTCCGTGCCCCGCGATCACCTCGAGAATCTCGAGGGAATCCCCCGGCCTGGCCAGCGCCAGCAGCGCCTCCAGGTCGCTTCGGGCGAGGGCGACGCAGCCGCGGGTGGGGCCGAAGTCGGGGCGCGCCAGATGGAGGAAGATGGCCGAGCCGGCGCCGGGGACGATCGGATCGTCGTTGTGCCCAAGCACGACGACCAGGTCGTAGAGGTGGTCCTCGCGCCACATCCGGTCGGTGGCCGAGGGTCCCGGAGCGCGAACCGGCCGGTTGTAGTGTTGGTCGGCGGGGCTCTCGCACCAGCCGTCGTCGGGGCGAAGGGCGCGGGCGGGCAGCGCGGTTTCCGGGGCTCCTCCCCGATCGGGCCGCCACAACACCCGGCGCAGCGGCCAGACCC
>JBDTKQ010000210.1:0-3536 GCA_039935235.1 Caulobacteraceae bacterium | reverse complement strand
GACAACAGGCCCTTCTCGACGCCGGGCACGAACTCGCGCGGGACCGAGCCGCCGACCACCTTGTTCTCGAACAGATAGCCCGAGCCCATCTCGCCTGGTTCGAAGATGATCTTGATCTCGGCGAACTGGCCGGAGCCGCCGGTCTGCTTCTTGTGGGTGTAGTTGATCTCGGTTTTCCGGCCGAGGGTCTCGCGGTAGGCGACCTGAGGCTGGCCGATATTGGCGTCCACCTTGTAGGTCCGCCGCAGGATGTCGACCTTGATGTCGAGGTGCAGCTCGCCCATCCCCTTGAGGATGGTCTGGCCGCTCTCCTGATCGGTGGAGACCCGGAAGGTGGGATCCTCGGCGGCGAGCTTCTGCAGGGCCACGCCCAGCTTTTCCTGATCGGCCTTTGACTTCGGCTCGATGGCGATCTCGATCACCGGATCGGGGAAATCCATCTTGTCCAGAAGGATCGGCGACTTGTTGGGATCGCACAGGGTATCGCCGGTGCGCGTGTCCTTCAGCCCCGCGAGGGCGACGATGTCGCCGGCGAAGGCCTCCTTGATGTCCTCGCGGTTGTTGGAGTGCATGAGCAGCATGCGCCCCACCCGCTCCTTGCGGTCGCGCGAGGAATTGAGCAGGCCCATGCCGCTTTCCAGCTTGCCCGAATAGATGCGGCAGAAAGTCAGCGAGCCGACGAACGGGTCGTCCATGATCTTGAACGCCAGAACCGACAGGGGCTCGTCGTCGGACGCCAGGCGGATCACCGGCTCCTCGGTCTTGTAGTCGAGGCCGGGGGTCGGCGGGATATCCACCGGCGAGGGCAGATATTCCACCACCGCGTCGAGCAGGGGCTGGACGCCCTTGTTCTTGAACGCCGAGCCGCACAGGACCGGATAGAAGGCGCCGGTGAGCACCGCCTTGCGCAGGCACTTGTTGATCACCTCGGCGGCCGGCTCCTCGCCGTTGAGGTAGGCTTCCATCGCCTCGTCGTCGAGCTCGACGGAGTTCTCGACCATGAAGTGGCGGGCCTCGTCGGCCGCGTCCTTGAGGTCGGCGGGGATATCCTCGTCGTGATAATTGGCGCCCAGGCCCTCGCTCTCCCAGACCACGGCCTTCATCCGCACCAGGTCGATGATGCCCCTGAAGGTGGTTTCCGAGCCGATCGGCAGCTGGATCGGCACGGCTTTCACGCCCAGCCGATCGCGGATCGATTCGACGCACTTTTCGAAATCGGCGCCGATCTTGTCCATCTTGTTGACGAACACGATGCGCGGCACGTCGTAGCGGTCGGCCTGGCGCCACACCGTCTCGGTCTGGGGCTCCACGCCCTGGTTGCCGTCGAGGACGGCGACGCAGCCGTCGAGAACCCGCAGCGAGCGCTCCACCTCGATGGTGAAATCCACGTGGCCGGGCGTGTCGATGATGTTCAGGCGCTTGCCGTTCCACATGGCGGTGGTGGCGGCGGAGGTGATGGTGATCCCCCGCTCCTGCTCCTGCTCCATCCAGTCCATGGTCGCCGCGCCGTCGTGGACCTCGCCGATCTTGTGGCTCTTGCCGGTGTAATAGAGGATCCGCTCGGTGGTCGTGGTCTTGCCGGCATCGATGTGGGCCATGATGCCGAAGTTGCGATAGTCCTTGATGTCGGTGGTGCGGGGCATGGTGGCGTTCTTGACGTGGCGTTGCGGGCTTGAGGGGAGAGCGACGAGCCGGCGCGCGCGGTCTATCTCAAACCGCTCACGCCGCAAAGGAAGGTGTGGGGAAACGAACCGCTATATGGGGCTTACCAGCGGTAATGCGAGAAGGCGCGGTTGGCCTCCGCCATTTTGTGGGTGTCCTCCCGCTTCTTGACCGCCGAGCCGCGGTTGTTGGAGGCGTCCAGCAGTTCCCCGGCCAGTTTCTCGGTCATGGTGTTCTCCCCCCGCTTGCGCGCGGCGCTGACCAGCCAGCGGATGGCCAGGGCGCGGCGCCGCTCGGGGCGGACCTCCACCGGCACCTGGTAGGTGGCGCCGCCGACCCGGCGGGAGCGAACCTCCACCGACGGCGACACGTTCTCCAGCGCGGAGTGGAAGGTTTCCAGCGGCCCCTGATCGCGGCGCTTGGCCTCGATCAGGTCGAACGCGCCATAGATGATGTTCTCGGCGACGGCCTTCTTGCCCTCGTACATGACGTAATTCATGAACTTGGTGAGGACCAGATCGCCGAACTTGGGATCGGGAAGGACATCGCGCTTTTCGGCGCGGCGGCGGCGGGACATTTATCTGATTTCCTGTTTCTGGATCCCCGCCCGAGCGGGGATGACGATCGCTTCGCTCATCTCACTTGGGCCGTTTGGCGCCGTAGAGCGAACGGCGCTGCTTGCGGTCCTTCACCCCCTGGGTGTCGAGGACGCCGCGCAGAATATGGTAGCGGACGCCGGGAAGGTCCTTGACCCGGCCACCGCGGATCAGCACCACCGAGTGTTCCTGCAGGTTGTGACCCTCGCCGGGGATGTAGCACACCGCCTCGATCCCGGAGGTCAGACGCACCTTGGCGACCTTGCGCAGGGCCGAGTTGGGCTTTTTGGGCGTCACCGTATAGACGCGCGTGCACACCCCGCGACGCTGCGGCGAGCCCTTGAGGGCCGGAACCTTGTTCCGCGCCACCTTGTTGGTGCGCGGCTTGCGGATCAGTTGGTTGACGGTCGGCATTCGCTCTTTCGCTTGCAACTCGAAGAAGAAACGGGCCACCGGAGCGCCCCGCGGGATCGCGGCTCGTGGAAAGTTTTCCAAGCGGCGTCCGATAAACACCAAACGGCGCCGGAACCGGGGAGCGGTCTCGGCGCGTCGGTCGTCCCGCCAGGGGGACGTTCATCGGGGCCGATCGTCGCCAAGGCCTCGAAAAGAGCGCGGGTGATACGCGCGAAGGCCCGTCCCGTCAACGCCTTCGCTCGGGTCTCGCCGTCCGCTTGAGAAAGCCGATCGCTAGCGTCCCGCCCTGATCGTGCCCGACCCGAACACCCGCCGCGTGACCGGGCCGGTGACATGGCCCACGACGACCGCTCCGGACCCGGCCACCGAGGCGTCGAGCGTGCGGGCGACCCCGCCGAAGCGTACCGCCCCCGAGCCGGCGATCGCCGCTTTCATTCGCGAGGCGCGCCCCGCGGGGATGCGCACGTCGCCCGAACCGGCCACCCGCACGTCCAGCGGGCCGTCGACGGCGGCGGCGAGGATGTCCCCCGCCCCGCTGGAAACCGCCGTCAGACCGCCGGCGATGGCCCGGGTGGCGATCCGTCCCGATCCGCCGACGCTCAGGTCGGCCGAACCGGCCGCGCCGGCGCGCACGAAGCCCGAGCCGGACTGGTTGATCCGCATGGCGCCGGCGACATTGGCCACCGTCCAGTCGCCGCACCCGCGGTTGGCCAGATCGAGGCGCGCGCTGCGCCCGATGACGCCGAAGACCGCCTCGCCGGTCGAGACATTGACGATCATCGGCGTGCGCGCGACCACCTGTGGAAGGTCGTCATAGGCAATGGTTCCGCGCCCCAGCACCCGGACGAACGCCCGCCCTCCCAC
>JBDTKQ010000209.1:0-7533 GCA_039935235.1 Caulobacteraceae bacterium | reverse complement strand
ATCGCGGCCACCGAGGAGTGGGCCGATGCGCAAGGCGGCGACTGGCGCCGCTGGTGGCGCGCCGACGCGGGGGCGCGGGACGTCCGCTACGTTCAGTTCATGGGCAAGGACAACGTCGCCTTCCATACGGTGAGCTTCCCCGCGACCATCCTCGGCTCGGGCGAGCCGTGGAAAACGGTGGACACCCTGAAGGCGTTCAACTGGCTCAACTGGTATGGCGAGCCGTTCTCCACCTCACGGCAACGCGGGGTGTTCATGGACGCGGCGCTGGAAATTCTGCCGCCCGACGCCTGGCGCTGGTATCTGACGGCCAACAGCCCGGAGCACTCCGACACGGCCTTTACCTGGGAGCAGCTCGCCTCGGCGGTGAACCGCGATCTGGCCGACGTGCTCGGCAACTTCGTCAACCGCATCCTCAAGTTCTGCGAGACGCGGTTCGGCGGGGTGGTTCCGGCTGGGGGCGACGCGGGGCCGCTGGAGAACGATCTCTACGCGGCGGTGGCGACCAAGCTCGCGGAGATCGCCGCGCAGTTCGAGGCCATCGAGGTCCGCAAGAGCGCCCAGGCGCTTCGGGGCCTGTGGGTGCTCGGCAACGAATATCTCCAGGCCGCCGCGCCGTGGTCGGCGATCAAAACCGACGAGGCGCGGGCCGGCGCGATCGTCCGTACCGCGATCAATCTGGCGGCTCTGTATGGCCGGGTGAGCGCCCCCATTCTTCCGTTCACGGCGGAGGCGATCGCCCTGGCGATCGGCGAGAATTTTCCCGCGGAATGGCCGGGGAGCGACATCGCGGCCGAACTGTCCCGGGTTCCGCCGGGCCGGGCCGTGACCGCGCCTCCGCTCCTCTTCCGAAAGATCGAGGCAGAGGACGTGGCCGCGTGGAGCGTGCGTTTCGGGGGCGGAAGCGATTAGGCCCGCGCCGACCTTCAGGCCCCCCCCCCCCCGCCGCGCGAGCGGGTGGATATCTGGTGGCGAACGCTGGCGGCGGACCCGGACTCCCCGCCGGCTGTTTCGGACGAGGCAAGGGGACTGCTTCGGGGCGTGCTGCGGCGCTATCTGGATGAAGCGCCGGAGGCAATTCGCCTTGTCGAGGGGCCGCATGGCAAGCCGGCCATCGAGGGCCCGGCGCCCGTCAGTTTCAATTTTTCCCACAGCGGGCGGGCGGCGGTATTCGCCGTGGCCGGCTGCGCGCCGGTGGGAGTGGATTGCGAGGCCGTGATCTTCACCGAAGATCTCGGCGGCGTCGCGGAGATCAGTTGCTCGGCCGCCGAACGGGAGTGGCTGGCGGCGGACGGGGAGGGGGAGTTCACCGAGCGGTTCTTCCGCCTTTGGACGCGCAAGGAGGCTGTGATCAAGGCGGTGGGCCTGGGCCTTTCCCTGCCGGTCAGCGAGATCGGCGTCCTTGGCGAGGGTCTCACGCGCGTCGCGGTTCCCGGCCACGGACCGTGGTGGGTGACCACGATCGACGCGCCGGCGGGCTACGCCGCCGCCTGCGCCAGCGACGCGCCGTTCATCCCGGACCGGGTCGCTCCAAGCGGCGGTTGACCGGGCCGCCGGGGCAGTGGAGGAGGGGCCGTGGATATTCAACCGATCATCCTCTGCGGGGGTCCGGGCGCGCGCCTGTGGCCGGCCTCGACACCCGCGCACCCCAAGCCGTTCATCGAGCTGGCGGGGGAAGGGTCGCTGTTTCAGCAGACGCTGGCGCGGATGGCCGGACTTGTCGGCGCCCTGCCGCCGATCGTGGTCGCGGGCGCCGGCCACGTCGAGGAGGTGCGCGGCCAGCTCGACGGCCGGCCCGCGGTGATTCTCGCCGAGCCCGCCGGCCGCGATACGGCGCCGGCGCTGCTCGCCGCCGCCTTGTGGAGCCTGGCCCATCATCCGGGCGCCGTGGCGGTGGCCGTCGCGTCGGATCACTTCATACCCGACCACGCCGCCTTCGGGGCGGCGGCGATGGCGGCCCTCGCGGCGGCGCGGACCGGCGAGATCGTCACCTTCGGCGTCGAGCCGACGGCGCCGTCGACCGCGCTGGGGTATATCGAGCCGGGCGAACCGCTCGGCCCGGGCGACCGGGTGCGGCGGGTGACCCGCTTCGTGGAAAAGCCCGACGCCGACCGGGCAAGGGCGTTCGTCGACGCCGGCTATCTGTGGAACAGCGGCAATTTCGTCTTCCGTCCGGACAGTCTGGTCGAGGAGGCCGGGCGCCACGTCCCGGGCCTCCTCGCCGCGGTCCGCGCGGCCATGCCCGAAGCGGCGAACGCCGCCGGGGTGGTCGCGCTCGGGCCGGAGTTCCTTGGCGCGACGCGCGTCTCGATCGATGTCGCGATCATGGAGAACACGGCCCGTGCCGCGGTCCTGCCGATCGCCTACGCCTGGTCGGATCTGGGCGCGTGGAAGGCGGTGTGGGAGGCCTCGCCGCACGATGGGGCGGGCAACGCCATCAGGGGCGAGGCGGTCGTCGCCTCCAGCCAGGATTGCCTGATCCGCGCCGGTTCCGGCGGGCGGGTGATCGCCGTGGGGTTGCGGCGCATCGCCGTTGTCGTCCAAGAGGGCGACGTTCTGGTCTGCGATCTGGACGACGCCGCGGGGCTCAAGGCCGCGGTCGAGTCGCTCGCTCGAAGCGCTCGGACCGGGACCTGAACGCGGCGACCGGGACGTCGAAAGCCAATGCCCGCGGCCTCGCCGGGCGGATCACCTTGGAAGGTCTGGAATGCGGATAGCGATCTATGGGTTGGGTTACGTCGGTCTGACGGCGGCCGGGTGCCTGACACGCCAGGGCCATTGGGTGCTCGGGGTAGACGTCAACCAGGCCAAGATCGACCAGCTGAACGCCGGCAAATCGCCGATCACCGAGCCGGGCCTCGCGCCGCTGCTCGCGGCGGCGGTGGAGAGCGGGCTGTTGGAGGCCGTCGCCGACCCCGGCGACCGACTGGCCGGGTGCGACATGGCGATCGTCTGCGTCGGCACCCCGTCGGCGGCGGACGGATCGCACGACATGAGCTTCATCGCCGAGGTTTCCCGCCAGATCGCCGCCGGCGTCGACCAGGAGCGCGCCTCTCCCCTCACCGTGGTCTATCGCTCGACCATCCGGCCCGGCTCGATCGACACCCTGATCGCGCCGATTTTCCGCTCGGTGCTCGGCGAGGCCATCGGCGCCGTGGAACTGGTCTACAATCCGGAGTTCCTTCGCGAGGCGGTGGCGATCGAGGACTTTTTCGCCCCGCCCAAGATCATCATCGGCACGGCGGACGGGAAGCCATCGGCGCGGATGGAAGCAATGAACGCCGGGGTGGACGCGCCGGTCTTCTACACCGGGTATCGCGAGGCGGAGTTCACCAAGTTCGTCGACAACGCCTTCCACGCGGTGAAGGTCGCCTTCGCCAACGAGATAGGCCGGGTGTGTTTGAAACTGGGGGTGAGCGCGCGGCAGGTGCACAGGATTTTCGTTTCCGACACCAAGCTCAATATCTCCGCCAACTATTTTCGGCCCGGCGGCGCGTTCGGCGGTTCGTGCCTGCCCAAGGACGTGCGGGCGCTGCAGTTCATCTCCGGCGACGTGGGGGCCGACACCCACCTGATCGATTCGCTGATCGCCTCGAACGAGGCGCACAAACAGTTCCTCTATCGCCACTGTGTCGAGGGGCTCGCGCCGGGCGCGCGGATCCTCATGCTCGGACTGGCCTTCAAGGCCGACAGCGACGACCTTCGCGAGAGCCCCAACATCGATCTCGCCCGCCGAATTCTGGGCGGCGGGCACGCCCTCGCCATCCACGATCCCTCCCTCGATCCGGCGGCGCTGATCGGCCAGAACCTCGGCTACGCCCACGCCAAGCTGCCGAGCCTCGCCGAGCTGTTGATCTCCCGCGAGGCGGTGGCTGCCGGCCGGTTCGACCGGGTGATCGACACCAATGGCCGCGCCGGCGACCTTTCGCTGGGCGAGGTTCCAGTGTTCGACATCCATGCCCTCGCCTGACGTCCCCGCGGTCGCGCCGCCGCGCGAGGAGGGCGCGGGAGCGGCGCGGGTCCTGGCCGGCCGCGGGATTCTGATCGTCGTGGAAAACCTTCCGGCGCCGTTCGACCGCCGAGTATGGCAGGAAGCGCGCGCCCTGACCGAGGCCGGGGCGGTGGTGTCGATAATCTGCCCGACGGGAAAGGGCTGCGAGGCGCGCTTCGAGCGACTCGAGGGCATAGACATCCACCGCCATCCGCTGCCGGCCGAGGGCCACGGTCCGCTGGGCTATCTGCGGGAGTATGGCGCGGCGCTGTTCTGGGAAATCGTTCTGGCGTGGAAGGTGTTTCTCACCCGCGGATTCGACGCCATCCACGCGTGCAATCCGCCGGACCTGATCTTCCTCGTCGCCGTGCCGTTCAAGGTGCTGGGCAAAAAATTCGTCTTCGACCACCACGACATCAATCCCGAGCTCTACGAGGCAAAGTTTGGCAGGCGCGGCGCTTTTTGGCGGCTGCTTCTCTTCGTCGAGCGCCTGACCTTCGCCCTGGCGGACATGAGCATCGCCACCAACCAGAGCTACCGGACGATCGCTATCGAACGGGGCAAGATGACGCCCGAGCGGGTGTTCGTGGTGCGCAGCGCTCCGGATCTGCGGCGGATCGGGACCGATCGCCCGCCCACGGAGCGGTGGCGCAACGGGCGGACGTTCATGGTCGGTTATGTCGGGGTGATGGGCGAACAGGAGGGAATCGACCTGTTGCTCGAAACCGTCCGCCTCCTCCTGGACCGGGGGCGAAGCGACATCCAGTTTTGTCTCGTCGGCGGCGGCCCCAGTCTCGCGGGGCTCCAGCGCCTGTCGGCGGCGATGGGTGTCGAGCCTTGTGTGACGTTCCTGGGACGGGCGCCGGACGGCGATCTCTTCGACGTGCTCGCGTCGGCCGACGTGTGCGTCAATCCCGACCGGGTCAACCCGATGAACGACAAGTCGACGATGAACAAGATCGTCGAATACATGGCGTTCGGCAAACCGATCGTCCAGTTCGACGTCACCGAGGGGCGCTATTCCGCCGGCGAAGCCTCGCTCTATGCCAAAGCCAACGATCCGCGGGACATGGCCGACAAGATCGAGGCCCTCCTCGGCGATCCCGCAATGCGCGCGCGTATGGGCGCGCTGGGTCGCGCCCGGGTGGAGAACGCGCTTTCGTGGGACCACCAGGCGGCGACGCTGATCGGCGCCTATAGGTGGCTGTTCAGGCGGCGGTGAGGCGAGGCCGCGCCCAATAGCGGTCCGAAAGCCACGCATCGCCCCGATTTTGTTCGCCTTGGCGATTTTCCCGCACTGTGGCATGGCAAAGCGCGCGCGGGTTTGCCATGGTGAGCCTCGGGCGTCCGGGCGGGCGTTGTCACAAAAGAAGACGGGACGTTCAATGAAATCGTATTGGGGGGTCGCTCTCGCGCCGCTGCTCTGCGTTGCGCTGGTCGGCTGCAATCTGGCCAAGAGCGGCGGCGGCAAGGCCCCCACCGGCCAGGTCGTGGCCACCGTCGGCGGCGAAGAGATAACGCTTCGCGACCTGCGCGCCGAACTGGCGGGGGTCAATACGCCCGATCCCAAGACCCGCAAGGCCGCCGAACAGGCGGCGCTGCGCAACATCGTCACCCGAAAGATTCTCGCCAAGGCGGCGCACGATCAGGGAATCGACAAGACTCCCGAATTCGCTCTCCAGAAGCAGCGGGCGACCGACGCCATCCTCGTCCAGTCCATGCAAAACAAGGTGATGGCCGGCGTTCCGGCGGTGTCGCCGGAAGAAGCCCAGCGTTTCGTCACCGATCACCCCGACACCTTCTCCGAGCGCAAGATCTTCGTCCTCGATCAGCTTCGCATGGCCCGACCGGAAAACCCCGAGATCATCAAGCAACTTCAGCCGCTCAAAACCCTCGACCAGATCGCCGCATTCCTCACCCAGAACAAGATTCCGTTCCAGAAGGCGGCGGGCAATCTCGATGCGGTGGGCGCCGATCCCCGGATCATCGCCGCCATCGTCAAGCTGCCGCCCAACGAGGTGTTCGTCGTGCCCAACGGCAATACCCTGCTGGTCAATCAGGTGCGCGAGACCAGGACTGTCCCGTTCACCGGCGACAAGGCGATCTCCTACGCCACCCAGATCGTTTCGCGCCAGAGGGCCCAGGAAGCGGTGCAGAGGCAGTTCAGCGCGATCCTCAAGAAGGCCGCGCCGACGGTCAAGTTCAACAAGGACTACGCCCCACCCAAGGAGGCGCCGGCCCCAGCCGCCGCCCCGGCCGCCCCCGCGGCCGCCGGGACGTAAACGGGCTCGCGGTTGAGAGAGGGTGACTTTGTGAAGGCGCGAGTCCGCCACGGCGTCTTTACCAAATCGACATTCGCCGATGTCATCGCAGGGAGACGGCGCGGGGCGCGGTGCGCGGTCCGGTCGAACGAGGGAAGGGCGTCGGGGATGCGGAACGCCATCGTTTGTGGCTTGGGATTTGTCGGCGCGCTGGTCCTGGCCGCGCCGGCGCTCGCGCAGGAAGCTCCGGACGTCCACGCGGGTTACGGCCCCGGCGACGCGGGTACGATCGGCGCTCGAGAGACGAGGACGCCCACCGTGAGAGTGACGACCCTCGATGTGATCGGGCAGATCCTCTACGATTCCAACGTCTCGGGAGGCAATTCCGATCTTGCCGCGGCAAAGGGTCTGAAACCGGCGGACGAGATATTCGCTCCCTCGGTGAACCTGAACATCGTTCGGCCCGTGGGGCGGGAAGTGGTCTTTCTCCAAGCCTCGGCCGGCTATGATTTTTACCGCGTCAACTCGATCCTCAACCGGGAGCGGATTGATCTGCGCGGCGGCGTGAGCGGGCGGGTGGCGGCCTGTAACGCCACCGTGACCGGCGATTACGACCGCTTTCAGAGCAATTTAGGCGACCTCTCGCGCCTGGCGGTGAAGAACACCGTCGACCACGAGTCCATCGGCCTCGACGGCTCTTGCGGCCGGCCGATCGGCTTGGCGCCGACGTTCTCCGTCAACCAGAACTGGACAGCCAACAGCTCTCTCCAGCAATCGTTCAGCAATTCCAACAGCACCACCGCCAGCGGCGGCCTCGCGTATCGCCGGCCGACGTTCGGCAGCCTGTCGGTTTTCGGCCAGTACACCACCACCACCTACCCCAATCGTGGCAACCTGATCGGTTTTCCGGGAATATCGAGCGGCTACACCAGCTGGGCCGGCGGCCTGCGGTTCGAACGGCGGCTGGGCGCGCGGATCCAGGCCGACGCGACGCTGTCCTACACATCGCTCAGCCCGGACATCGCCGGGACGGGCGGCTTCAAGGGCCTCACCTATTCTGGCGACATCACCTATCGCGCGAGCCGGCGGTTGAGCGGAAACCTCGATTTTCAGCGCGGCCCGGTTCCCTCGAACCGCCTCAACTCCCTCTATTCTCTCAACCAATCGCTGGGTGCGGCTGTCAGCTACGAGGCCGGCCCACGGGTGACGTTGCGCCTCGGCGCCTCCTACGTCACGGAAGGCTACGGCGGTGGGCTTCCTTCCCATTTCCTGGAACTCACC
>JBDTKQ010000208.1:0-10757 GCA_039935235.1 Caulobacteraceae bacterium | reverse complement strand
CAAATACCGCGGCAAGGACTGGAGCACGCCCCCGGCCGACTATCTCGTCTGGCTGATCGCCGAGCCGGACATGGCCCAGGACGTGGTCGCCCGGGCGCGACGGGAACTGGCGGCACGGGCGGCGCCGACCGGAGCGATGACATAGGCGGTCTTGGGCCGGCCCCTCCGGAAACGGCCGTCGCAACCTCGGGCGGCGACTATCCCCATGGCCCGCGCGGCGCCTCGCCCGACGGGTCCGCCGCCGGCGTCGATCCCCATGGTCCGGCGCCGTCGGGTGTCGCCGACCGCTCCGCCACGCTCACCGCGGCGATGTGGCCGCCGGCGTACCGCCGAAGCGCCTCGATCCGCCTTTCCACGGGCGGGTGGGTGGCGAAGAGGCCGAAGACGCCATCGTCGTCTTCCTCGAGGAACATGGCCCGCATCGCCTGGGGGGCATCCGAATGGGTGTGCCCGGCGACCTTTTGCAGAGCGGAGATCATGGCGTCCGGGTTCTTGGTCAACTCCACCGAGCCGGCGTCGGCGACGAACTCGCGCCGTCGGGAGATCGCCATGCGAATGACGATGGCGAGGAAGGAGCCGATCGCCGCCGCCGCCATGGCCACGATCCAGAACACCCACGCCCCCCTCCCCCGCCCTCGACCGCCGCCGCTCCACCAGATCGAGCGATAGACGATCTGGCACACGAGGGTGATGATTCCGGCGAAGATCGCGGCGATCACCATGGTGCGCACGTCGCGGTTGATCACATGGGTCAACTCGTGGGCGAGCACGGCCTCGAGCTCGTCGCGGTCGAGGGTCCGCAGCAGGCCGCGTGTGACGGTGATTGAGAAGCGACCCTCCCTGACCCCGCTGGCGAAGGCGTTGAGCCCGTCCGTCTCGATCACCCGCGGCGTCGGGGTCTTCATGCCGCGCGAGATGCACAGGTTTTCCAGCAGATTGTAGAGCTCAGGCTCCTCGGCCCGCTCGACCTTCCGGGCGCCCGTAGCGGCGTCGACGATGTGCTGGTTGAACGCATAGGCGATCCCGAACCAGATCAACGCCACCACGATCGCCAGCGGCGCGGCGCCCGCCATGACGCGGCCCGCTTCGGCCAGATCCCCTGCCCCGCTCCCCGTCGGCGGCAGCATTCCGCCCCAGATCATCCCGAGGGTCATGACAAAGGCCATGGCGATCAGCAGCAGCGGAAACGCCGCCAGGAGCACCGTGGAGCGGATGTTGTTGTTCCAGATGTAGGTTTGCAGACCGATCGCCTGCATGAGCCGGTCGCCCTACGCCTGGAATTTCACTGGAGGGGGAACCGAGGCGGTCGCCCGCTCCTGACCGAGATCGAAAAAGTCGCGCTGGGTGAAGCCCATGGCGGCGGCGAAGAGGACCGCGGGGAACCGTTGCGCCTGGGCGTTGAACTCGGCGACGGCGTTGTTGAAATAGCGACGGGCGGCGGCGAGCTTGTTCTCGATGTCGGTGAGTTCGGCCTGCAGCTGGAGGAAGTTTTCATTGGCCTTGAGCTGGGGATAGGCCTCGGCCACCGCCATCAGCCGCCCGAGCGCGCCGGTGAGGACGTTTTCCGCCTGGACCTTGCCCTCGACGGTCGTCGCGCCGGTGGCCGCGGTCCTGGCCGCGGTGACCTCATCCAGAGTGCCCCGCTCGTGGGCGGCATAGCCTTTCACCGTCTCCACCAGATTGGGGATCAGATCCTGACGCTGTTTGAGCTGCACGTCGATGTCGGCGAAGGCGCCGTTGGCGTTCTGCCGCAGGCCGACGAGGCGGTTGTAGGCGCCCAGCCCGATGAGGACCACGGCGGCGACGATGACAAGGACGATGACGAGCGCGATCATTTTATTTCCCGACTGTTGCCGCGCTCAGTTAACTACGCGGCTCGCCTTGCGCCAGCCGCCCCCCGGCGTCCGCATCCATCGCCACGAATGCCTTCGGGATCTCGCGGATGAGTGGCGAGGGGCCGGGTCATGGGGCGCGTGGCCGGAATCGTCGGCTGGCGGCAAAACCCTTGGGCGCGGCGCGGCCGGCGCCGGCGCGGCGTCCCAGCCACGCCCGCCAGTCCGGCCACGCGCGAACCCTGCCGGCGGCGTCCGTCCACGTCGCGCCCGCCTCGGCGTCGAAGGTCATGAGGTCGCGCAATCCCCCTTCGCGATAGCTCTGCAGCCTCACCCCCTTGCCCTTGGCCATCCGCGGCAGTTCGGCGAGGGGGAAGATCAGGATCTTGCCGTTGTCGCCGAGCGCGGCCAGATGGTCGCCGACGACCGCGATGCACGTCGCCGCCCCCGTCTCGCCAGGGTTCAGGACCTGTTTTCCCGCCTTGCGGAACGCCACGGCGTCGTCCTCGACGAGGATGAAACCGTAACCCGCGCGGGAGGCGACGAGGCGCCGACGCCCCGCCTCGTGAACGAACACCGCGAGGATCGCCACCTTGTCGTCCAGATCGATCATCAGGCGCAACGGCTCCCCGTGGCCCCTTCCCGAGGGGAGCTTGTCGCAGGCAAGCGTAAAAAAGCGGCCGTCGGAGGCGAACAGCAGCAGCTTGTCGGTGGTCTCCGCCGGCACGATGAAGCCCGGCTTGTCCCCTTCCTTGAAAGCCAGAGTCGAAGGGTCATCCACCCTTCCCCGCGCGGCGCGGATCCACCCCCGCTCGGAGAGAATAACGGTGATCGGCTCGCGCGCGACGAAGGCCTCGATCGAGGGAGCGGCGCCTGGCGCCGGCGCATTCGCGAAGGTGGAACGACGGGCTCCCAGCCCGGTGTCGGCCCCAAGAACCGCACCGACGTCCCGAAGGCCGACAGCGACCAGTTTCCATTGCGCGTCCGGCGAGGCCAGGACCGCGGCGATTCCGTCGCGCTCCTCGGCGAGACCGGCGTGTTCGCGACGAAGCTCCATCTCCTCGAGCCTGGCGAGTTGGCGCAGGCGGGTGTTGAGCACCGACTCGGCCTGGATGTCCGTGAGCGCGAAAGTCTCGATCAAGGCCGCCTTGGGCTCATCCTCGAACCGGACGATGCGGATCACCTCGTCGAGGTTGAGATAGACGATGAGCAGGCCATCCAGAATGTGCAGCCGCTGCTCGATCTTCGCCAGCCGGAACCGGGCGCGGCGCACGAGGACCTCGCGGCGGTGTCCGAGGAACGCGCGCAAGGCTTCCTTCAGGCCCATGACCCGCGGCGTCCCGCGCGCGTCCAGGACGTTCATATTCATCGGAAAGCGGGTTTCGAGATCGGAGAGACGAAAGAGGCTCTCCATCAGGAGATCCGGTTCGACGGTGCGCGCCCGGGGCTCGATGACGAGGCGGACATCCTCGGCGGATTCGTCGCGCACATCGCCCATGAGCGGCGCCTTGCGGGTCTCGATCAGGCCGGCGAGCTGTTCGACCAGATCGGCCTTGCGCACCTGATAGGGAATTTCGGTGACCACGATGCGCCAGGTCCCCCGGCCGGTGTCCTCGCGCGACCACCGGGCGCGGGTGCGCACACCCCCTCGCCCGGTCTCGTACGCCTCGAGAAGGCTCGAACGCGGCTCGACGATGATCCCGCCGGTGGGAAAGTCCGGCCCCTGGACATGGGCCATCAGGTCGGCGGTGGTCGCGTGAGGTTGATCGAGGAGGGTCAGACAGGCGTCGATCAGTTCGCCGGCGTTGTGGGGCGGGATCGAGGTGGCCATGCCCACGGCGATCCCCGAGGAGCCGTTCGCCAGCAGATTGGGGAACCCCGCCGGAAGAACGTCCGGCTCCTCCTCCTCGCCGTCGTAAGTCGGGCGAAGATCGACAGCGTCCTCGTCGATCCCCTCGAGCAAAAGCTGGGCGGCGGCGGTCAGGCGGCACTCGGTGTAGCGCATGGCGGCGGCGTTATCGCCGTCGATGTTGCCGAAATTCCCCTGACCGTCGATCAGCGGATAGCGCTGGGCAAAATCCTGGGCGAGGCGGACGAGTGCGTCATAGACCGCCGTGTCGCCGTGGGGATGGTATTTGCCGATCACGTCCCCCACCACGCGGGCGGATTTTTTGGCCGAGGTCTCCGGATCGAGCCGCAACAGCCGCATGGCGTAGAGCAGCCGGCGGTGGACGGGCTTCAGCCCATCGCGCACGTCGGGGAGCGCCCGCTGGGTGATGGTCGAGAGCGCATAGGCGAGATAGCGGCGGGAGAGGGCCTCGGCGAGCGGCTCGTCGAGGATGCGGCCGCCGTCCGCGCTGGCCGGCGGGACGTGCTGGTTCATTCGCCAGTTTCACGCCTGAGTCTGGCGCCGATGTCCAGAGTGAGCGTCCGCTAGCCGGGATCGGTCTCCGTCAACTTGCCTTGCGCCTCGAGCGTGGTGTCGGCCCGGCCCCACCGCACCCGCGCCCACGCCCGCTCGTGGAAATAGAACAGGATGATCTTGGTCACCGCCTCGGTCGAGGCGATCGAACCGGCGATCGAGGCGGCGTGCCTCATCGGCGTGTGAAACAGGCTGGCGATGATGAAGCTGATGAAGAAGGTGTCGATACTGCCTAGCATTCGCCAGGTGATCGCCTTGACCAGGGACCTGGAGCGCGCGGTCGGTGCGGGAAGGAACATCGGCGCCTCTGATCGTATCTCGGGCGGTCCTCATGTCACTCGCGCCCGCCTGACGCCATACAGCATTCCTCACAGCCTTCCGACCTCTTCTAGACGATCGAGCAGCCACAGGCGCGCCGGTGGCAGCGGGCGGTTGAGCGCGTCGAAAACGAAGGCGGCGAGGAAATGCCCCGTCAGCGCCAGCCCGGCGGCGATATCGCCGGCCTCGAGCCCCGCCTGGGCCGACAACATGAACCTCGGCAAGGCAAGCAATTTGGCCTTGTACGGCTCCCCCGCGGCGGCGCTCACCGCCCGCCCGGTCCGTGGGCTTACATAGATCAGGTCGTCGGCGCTGCCGGTGGCCGCGCACTTCGAAAGATCAAGACCAAAACCCAGTTCCTGGAGAAGGCCCGCCTCGAAGCGAACGAAGACCGCCGGCCACACGTCGATGTCTTCCAGCGCGCTCGCCAGGGATTCGAAGGCGAGGAAGGCGCCAGGATGCGGCTCGCGCTCCGGGAGGGCGCCGGCGGTCACCGCGCTGGCGGCGGCGATACCGGCCAGAGCGAGGGGGTCGTCGAACAGGGCGGAAGGTCCCTCCCCGACCGCCTCGAGGCTGGCCGATCCCAGCTGGTCGGCGACCCGGGCGCGATAGCGGACGATGACCCGGGCCCCGGTCTGGAGCGCCGGCTTCATCCGCCGCGAGGCGCCGCCCGCCACATGGGCGGCGTAACGCCCGTGCCTGGCGGTCAGGAATTGGGCGATGACCCCCGTCTCGCCGTGGAGATGGGCGGAAAGCACGAAGGCCTCGTCCTCGAATTCCACCTCAGGCCCCGGCGGGATCAGGCATCGAAATCGAGCCCCACATCGCGGTAGAGGCCCCGGTCGTCGGCCCAGTTGGCCTTGACCTTGACGTGCAGGAAGAGGTGCACCGGCCGATCGAGAAGCACGGCAAGTTCCTCGCGCGAGGCCTTGCCGATCCATTTGAGAGTCTCGCCACCCTTGCCAAGAAGGATGCCCCGCTGCCCATCACGCTCGACGTGGATCGTCTGTTCGATCCGCGCCGAACCGTCGCGACGCTCCTCGAAAGCGGTGGTCTCGACGCTGGCCGAATAGGGAAGTTCCTCGTGCACCCGCAGATACAGCTTCTCGCGAGTGATCTCGGCGGCGAGCAGCCGGGCGGGAATGTCCGCGCTCTGATCGGCGGGATACAGCCAGGGGCCCTGGGGCATCAGAGCGGCAAGGCGGGTCTTGAGAGCGGCCACCCCGGCGCCCTTCGCGGCGCTGATCATGAATACATCGCTGTAAATACCGGTATCAAAAAGTGTTTTGGTCAGTGAAAGGAGGCGTTGCGCCGGCAGGAGGTCGATTTTGTTGAGCGCCAAAATCGCCATGGCGCCGGAGGCCTTCAGCCCCGTGACGATCGACGCCACATCCTCCGCCGCCTTGCGCTCCGCTGCTCGCGCGCCGCCGTCGGCGACGAGGATCTCGGCGTGAGCGTCGACAAGATGAACCACCGTGTCCGCGTCCTCCGCACGGCCCCATGCCGCGCGCACCATGGCCCGGTCGAGACGCCGGCGCGGCGCGAAAATCCCGGGGGTGTCGACCAGCACGATCTGGACATCGCCTTCCATGGCCACGCCGCGCACCGGAAAGCGCGTGGTCTGGACCTTCTGGGTGACGATCGAAACCTTGGACCCCACCAAGCGGTTGACCAGGGTGGACTTGCCGGCGTTTGGAGCGCCGATCACCGCCACGAATCCCGCCCGCGTCATCCGGCCGCCTCCCGGGCGAGAAGAATTGCGGCGGCCGCCTTCTCCGCCGCTCTCAGGCTTGGGCCGGTGGCCCTCGCCGGGGCGAATCCCTCGACTTCGACGGTAACCGTGAACAGGGGTCCATGCGCAGGTCCGCTGCGTTCAAGCATCAGGTAGTGCGGCGTCGGCAATCGCTTCCCGAGGGCCCACTCCTGAAGCGCGGTCTTGGCCTCGCGGATTTCCGCGCCGAGCGCGGCGCCCAGTTCGTCGGACCACGCCCGGTGGAAGACGCCGCGGGCGGCCTCGAGGCCACCGTCGAGATAGATGGCGGCGATCAGGGCTTCCATGGCGTCGCCGAGGATGCGGTCGTTGTCGCGCCCCCCCTGGCTGGTCGTCGATCCCGCGAGGCGCAGCGCCGCGCCCAGATCGATTCCCCTCGCCACCCTGGCGCACACCGCCCCGCTGACCAGCGTTACATGGCGCCGAGTGAGCTCCCCCTCCCGCCAGCCGGGACCGAGGCCGAACAGAGTCTCGGCCGCCAAGAGCCCCAACACCCGGTCGCCGAGGAACTCAAGGGTTTCGTTGTGCGCCCGCACCCGGGGACCGCCGCCGCCCGCGCTCGCGTGGGTCAGGGCGCGTTCGAGCAGCTCGCGGTCGCCGAACCGGTAGTCGAGGCGGCTCTCCAGGGCCGCGACCGCAGCCGCGCGCCTATCCATGGCGAGGGGCGGTCACTTGAGCAGTCGGAGGAACCGGTCCGGGCGAAGCTGGGTGAACCATGTCCACGGCTTGAACAAAGACGCCTTGTCGGTCCACGAAACCATGATGATTTGCGCCTTGCCCACCAGGTTCTCTTCGGGGACGAAGCCGACGCCGGTATCGTAATTCAACGGTGCGTCCAGCCGGCTGTCCCAACCGCAGCCGCCGAGCCTGGGATCCTCCGGGGCAAGGCCCGGGTCGAAGCGGCTGTCGGCGGAATTGTCGCGATTGTCGCCCATCATGAAATAGCAGTGCGGCGGGACGACATAGGTCCCGGTGTTGTCCGCGGGCTCGTCGCCGCCGTGCACCTGGGTCAGATAGCTGCGCCCCTCGGGGTTGGTCTCGTGGACCCACGCCGCCTGTTCGGGCCGGCCCCGGTCGGTGGTGACCACGTCCCTGATCTTCACCTCGCCCAAGGCCTTTCCGTTGATATAGGGGACGCCCTTGCGAATCTGGATGGTGTCGCCGGGAAGGCCGATCAGACGCTTGATATAGTCTGTGTGGCCGTCGCGCGGCAGCTTGAAGACAATGGTGTCGCCCCGCGTCGGCGCGTGAAAAAAGAGTCGGCCGTTGAACACAGGCGGGCTGAACAGGATCGAATGGCGGCTGTATCCGTAGGACCACTTGGAGACGATGATGTAGTCGCCCTGATAGAGATTGGGCTCCTCGGACGCCGAGGGGATGGTGTAGGGCTGAAACAGAAGCGTGCGGATGACGAAGGCAATCAAAAGGGCATAGATCACCGTCTTGACGACTTCGACGGTCTCCTCCACCGCGCCGGGTTTTTTGGCCGCTCTCAATCGGGCGCGGTCGATCTCAGTCATGGGGCAGGGCTCGTCTCGCGTTTCCGGGTAAGGGCGCGTTGCTAGACGCTGGACAAGTCGTCGGCAAGGCGCCCGATGGCCGGTGGCGGCGCGTCATCCACCGTTTCGATGACCACGAAGGCCAATGCATAGGGGTGATCGTCGCTCAGCGACAGGTGGATCACCGACCGGCGCCCGGCCGGAACCAGGCTCGCCAGATGACGCGCCGCGCCACCGGTGAGGGCCATCGTCGGGCGGCCGGATCGAAGGTTGACCACTCCCATGTCCTTCCAGAACACGCCGCGCCGCATGCCGGTGCCGAGCGCCTTGGCGCAGGCTTCCTTGGCCGCGAAACGTTTTGCGTAGCTGGCGGCGGGATCGGGCTTGCGGTCCGACCGCGTTCGCTCGACATCGGTGAACAGCCGCAGGGTGAACCGATCGCCGAAGCGCTCCAGGCTGGCGCGGATGCGCCGGATATCCGACAGGTCCGAGCCGACGCCGACGATCAAGCCGCCGCCTCGCCGCGTCGCTCGTCGCTCTCCTCGCCCCTGGCCGCGTCCATCAGGGCGCGCATCCGCCGGATCGCCGGGTCGAGTCCGGCGAAGATCGCCTCGCCGATCAGGAAATGGCCGATATTCAGCTCGGCGACCCCCTCGATGGCGGCGATGGCCGAGACCGTCTCATAGTCGATGCCGTGGCCGGCGTGGACCTCCATGCCGAGAGACCGGGCCCGGACGGCGCCGTCGACCAGCTCCCGAAGCAAGCCATCCGCCCGGCGGCTCCGCTCGCGCACGGCGAGGCAATAGGCCCCGGTGTGCAGCTCTACGACTTGCGCGCCGGTGGCGTGGGCGGCCTCGATCTGCTCGAGGCGTGGTTCAATGAACAGGGAGACGCGGATGCCCGCGGCCTTGAGCGAACCCACCGCCGGGGCGATGCGGTTGTGCCGGCCGGCGACGTCGAGGCCACCCTCGGTGGTGACCTCCTCCCGCCGCTCGGGGACGAGACAGGCGGCGTGCGGCCGGTGGGCGAGCGCGATCGCTTCCATTTCCGGGGTGACAGCCATCTCCAGATTGAGCGGCCGGCCCCGTTTGCGGGTGAGGGCGGCGAGCGCATCGATATCGGCGTCGGAAATGTGCCGCCGGTCCTCGCGCAGATGGGCGGTGATCCCGTCGGCCCCGGCGCGCATGGCCACGTCCGCGGCGCGCGCGGGATCGGGGTAGGATTCGCCCCGCGCGTTCCGGATGGTCGCCACATGGTCGATGTTGACCCCCAGACGAAGGCGGCTCACGCGCTCAACCTCCGGCTTCCGGGGTCCTCGGCCGGAATCGCGGCGAGTTCGGCGGGAAGATCGTCCGCCGGAAACGCCGGAACGTCCAGGGTGGCCAGGGCGATCATCGGCACGCCGCTGTCGGCCCGCCCGCCGGAGCGATCGACGATGCAGGCGGCGCAGACCACGTCTCCGCCCGCCTTGCGGATGGCCTCCACGCATTCGCGCGACGACAGGCCGGTGGAAACGATGTCCTCGACCATGGCGATGCGGGCGCCGGCCGGAAGGGTGAAGCCGCGACGGAACCTCAGTTCCCCGCCCTCGCGCTCGACGAACACCGATGGAACTCCCAGATGGCGCGCGGTTTCGTATCCCGGGATGATCCCGCCCACCGCCGGCGAGACGCACAGGTCGACGCGGCCGACCCGCCCGGTGATCGCCGCCGCCAGCGCCCGGCACAATCGCTCGGACCGCTCGGGATGCATGAACACCAGATTTTTCTGCAGGAAGACGCCGCTGTGCAGCCCCGAGGAGAGCACGAAATGCCCCTCGCGCAACGCTCCCGCCTCGCGAAATTCCTGAAGCACCTGGTCACCGGTCATGACGCGGTGATACACCGGCGCGACGCGGCTTGTCGCGCGCGCGTTCGCCTGTTGCGCTCGACCCGTCGTCTCAATCCCCGCTGGCCCGCTCGACAGTCTCGACACTCGGGCAGGCGCGAAGGGCGGCGGCGATGTGGGTGAGGTGGCGGGCATCCTTCACCTCCACGTCGAAATCGACGTCGAAAAAGTCCGAATGGCGATGGCGCATGTTGACGCCGACGATATTGCCGCCGGCCTCGCCGATGACGGTGCACGTCTGACCCATGACGCCCGGACCATCGCGCATCGTGGCGTGGAGGCGAGCGTCGGAGAGGGTGCTGCGCTCCGCCTCCGGCGTCCATTGCAGGTCGCGCCAAAGGTCTTCCTTGTCCTCGAACGCCGCGAGGGTGGCGCAATCGATGGTGTGAACGTTGAGCACCTCGGCGCCTTCGGCGATGCCGACGATCCGGTCGCCGGGCACGGGGTTGCAACACCGCGCAAAGTGGAGCGCCACGCCGGCCGCAAGACCGCTGCCGCGAACATAGAATCGGGCCGCCTTGCCGTCCTCGATCCGCCGGCGCTCGGAGGCGGCGGCCTTTTCGGTTTCCTTCAGGCCGGGAAAGACGGTTTCGAGCACCTGGGTGGGGGCGACCCGCGCGCGGCCCACGGCTTCGAAAAGCTCCGCCTCCCCCGCGGCGGCGAAGCGGTCGAGCGCCGGGCGCAGCGACACCTCGGTCCGCGCCTTGCCGGCCCGGGCGAAGGTCTGGTCGAGCGAGGTCCTGCCGAGGCGGACGAACTCCTACTTCTCCGAATGGCGGATGTGGCGACGGATGGCCGAGCGGGCGCGACCGGTGACCGTCAGGCCGCGCCAGTCGGGCGGCGCGGCGGCGGCCTTGGTCCCGCGGACGACTTCGACGACATCGCCGTTCGAGAGCACGGTGCGCAACGGACGAAGCTCGCCGTTGATCTTCACGCCAAGGCAGGTGTCGCCCACGTCGGTGTGGACCGCGTAGGCGAAGTCCAGCGGCATCGAGCCGGTGGGCAGGCTGACGAGCCTCCCTTTTGGC